>JANNSA010000781.1:0-1582 GCA_031402115.1 Hyphomicrobiaceae bacterium
CATTCGGCGGGATTAGACCGCCTCCCGCGCCACGCTCTCCGTAGCCGAATTGCGGCGGAATGATGAGAGTGCGTTTGCCCGCGACCTTCATGCCCACCACACCTTCATCCCAGCCTTTGATGACGCGTTTGCCACCGAGCGGAAACACAAACGGCTGGCCGCGATCAACCGAACTATCGAATTTCTTGCCCTTGCCGTCGGGTAGTTTGGCGTCATATAGCCAACCGGTGTAATGCACCGACACGGGGGCTCCAGCCTCGGCGGTCTTCCCGGTTCCGACGACCTGATCGATCAGCGTCAGTTCGGTTGCGACCATCGGCAACGGTGCTTTCGGGTTCAGGCGCATTGGTGCGGCGGCTGCGGCAGGCAGCGGTGCACTGGTGGCTTGCACGGAGGTCTGCTGCGCGCCATCGCCACGGTCGAGGATATTAAGAATTTCAATATCAAAGATGAGGTTTGAGTTCGCGGGAATATTTGGTCTTTCGCGCTCGCCATAAGCGAGGTTGGCGGGAATGATGAGCGTGCGCTTACCTTTGACTTTCATGCCGATCACGCCTTGATCCCAGCCCTTGATGACTTTGCCGACGCCAACGATAAAGCTGAACGGTGCGACCCGTGTCCGCGAGGTATCGAACTGCTTACCCTTGCCATCTGGCTTGCTGGGGTCATAGAGCCAGCCGGTGTAATGAACCAGGATCGGACTGCCGTTTATCGCGAGCGCTGAAGCGGGGTCGCCCGTTTCGAGGTCGATGATGGTCAGCTGGGCGAGGGTGGTCGGCAACGGCTGGTTTGGCGCGAGACGCAGCGGTGCGGCGTTGGCGACCGGCAGTGGTGCCGATGTCGCCGCCACCGCCACCGGCTTGGTGGCTGCGGCTGGTGCCGCAGCAGGCTTGGCCGGTTCAGTTGCCGCGCAAGCGTTAAGCGTCGCAACTGAAATTGCAGTGAAAAGTGCTATTTTTTTCATGGATGTTCCAGGTGATGGTGTGAATGAATTACTTACCTTTGGCAATGCCTTCGCGGCGCGGGTCTGCGCCGCCCTGCCAGCCGGTTGAAGTGCGCATGATGCCATGCAAACCGCTCGGCAAATCGCCGACGCGAACCTCGTGGCCCATAGACTTCAGCGCGGCCTGCAAGTTCTCGACCGGCGTACCCTTTTCGAGTTCCGTCGGGCCATTGCGGCTGCCGAAATGCGGATAGGAAATAGCGGCCTGAATGTCCATGCCCCAGTCCAGTGTTGCGACCAGCGTTTTGGCGACGAAATTGATAATCACCGAGCCCAACGGGCTGCCGAGCACCATGTGCAATTTGTTCTGGTGGTCAAACACGAGGGTGGGTGACATGGAGCTGCGCGGGCGTTTGCCCGGATACACGGCATTGGCGACAGGGCGTCCATTTTCGGTTGACGTCATCGAGAAGTCGGTGAGGGTGTTGTTCAGCAGAAATCCATGCACAAAGATGCGGCTGCCGAAGCGGGATTCAATCGATGTGGTCATGCTGACGGCATTGCCGGCTTGATCGACGATGGAAATATGGCTGGTCGAGGGAAGTTCCAGCGCATCACCGTCGCCCATCGCCACCTTCG
>JANNSA010000782.1:0-8196 GCA_031402115.1 Hyphomicrobiaceae bacterium
GGCATTGTTGACCAGGATATTGAGGCCGTTGCCAACTTGCTTGGCTTGATCAAGCAACAACGCGATATCGGCTGGCTTCGTGACATCGCAGGGCTGTGCAACCGCATGGCCGCCCAGTGCCGTAATCTCAGCGGCGACTACGGTTGCTGCCTCGCCGTCGACATCGCTGACGACCACCATCGCGCCCTCACCAGCAAAGCACAGCGCGATCGCCCGGCCAATGCCGCCGCCCGCCCCCGTGATCACTGCCGTCCGCTTCGCCAATCGCGCCATGCTGCTCACTCTCGTACCGTTGCGTCACGCGTTCCTTCGGGCCTCACGGCGCATCCGTCAACCTGCTACCGCTTGCCGCTTGGCCGCCCCGCGCCGCCAGTCTATACAGCCCGGCAAGCCCTGAAGGGCGATCCCCATCAACCACAGCATCCACGAGAGACCATCGCCATGGCCGTCGAACGCACGTTTTCCATGCTGAAGCCCGATGCCACGCAGCGCAACCTGACCGGTCAGATCAACGCCGTCATCGAAGCCGCTGGCCTGCGCATTGTCGCGCAAAAGCGCGTGCGCTGGACCCGCGCCCAAGCCGAGAAGTTTTATGAGGAGCACAAGGCACGGCCGTTCTACGGCGAATTGTGCACGTTCATGACCTCAGGGCCGATCGTGCTGCAGGTGCTGGAAGGTGACAACGCCATTGCCAAATATCGCGAAGTGATGGGCGCCACCGACCCGAAAGAAGCAGGCGACGGTACCATCCGCAAGCTGTTCGCCGTGTCAAAGGGCGAGAACTCGTCGCACGGCTCCGACAGCCCAGCCGCCGCCGACCGCGAGATCGCGCTGAACTTCCGGCTGGATGAGATCGTCGGGTGATGAGGTGGGGACGTGATGGTCGTCTTCGGCGCGAAAACTCGCCATATCGCTGACGCTTGGCTTGGCCGAAGATGACCATCATGTCCCCAACCACCCCAACCAACTCCGCCCTCGGCGCTGTGCTGGTCGCCGCTGCGGCGCTGACCTGGAGCTTCGGCGGGGCTATCGCCCGCTACCTCAGTGTTACCGACAGCTGGACGATCATTTTCTGGCGCGCGCTGTTCGCCGCAGCCTTCCTGCTGTGCTTCATGCTGGTGCGCGACGGGCCGCGCGGCACCGTAGCGCTATTTCGCGGCATGGGCTGGCCGGGCATCGGTGTCGGCCTGTGCTTTGCAACGGCGTCGAGTGCCTTCATCGTGGCTCTGCAACACACCAGTGTCGCCAACATCCTGGTGATTCAGGCTGCGGTTCCGTTGGTGGCGGCGCTGTTATCGGTGATCGTGCTGCGCGAGCCCGTGCGCCCGACCGTCTGGGTGGCGATCCTCGCCGTGATTGGCGGCATCGCAGTGATGGTGTCGGGTTCTTTGAGCGGTCGCTTGTCGCTATTCGGTGATGGACTGGCGGTGCTGATCGCGATCGTTTTTGCCAGCGCCGTGGTCATCACGCGGCGCTATGCGGGGGTGCGCATGGCACCCGCAGGATGCAGCGGCATGCTGCTGTCGGCGATCGTTGCCGCCTCTTTGGCGTCTGGCTTTACCGTCGGACCGGTCGACCTGGGCTTGCTGTTCGCGTTCGGCGCGCTCAATCTCGGGCTAGGACTTGCCTTATTCACAACCGGCGCGCGGCTGGTGGCGGCACCCCTCGCAGCACTGATTGCGACGCTGGAAACCGTACTTGGTCCACTCTGGGTCTGGCTCTTACATGGCGAAACAGCAGGCCCGCGCACGCTGATTGGGGGCGCCATCGTGATGGCAGCGCTGTTAGCCAACATTGTATCCGAATGGCGGTTAGCGCGCCGGGTGGGTTAAGCCGCTGACCGTAACCCACCCGGCGATCCGAGATTGGCGTTCGTGCACTCAGTTTTGTGTTTGCACACGACGCTTGGCTTTGCCGCCGATTGAGCGGGCTTTGACCTTGCGGGCCGCGATCTGCGTGGCGCGCGCCTTGCGCAGCTTGGCGATCTGAATCGCCTTGGCCTTGCGCAGCTTAGCCATGCGGATCAAACGTGCCTTGGACGTCCGGGCGGCGATCTGCGTTGCCTTGCGGGTCGAGCGGGCCTTAGCGTATTGCGAGGAACCCTGGCGGCCGACAACGTCGACGCGCACCGGCGTCACGCCCGAGTTGATGAAGCCAAGCTGGCGTGCGGCGCCGCGTGACAGGTCGATGATGCGGCCCTTGATGAACGGGCCACGGTCGTTGATGCGCACGACAATGCTGCGGCCGCCGCGCACCATGGTGACGCGGACCAGAGTGCCGAACGGCAAGGTCTTGTGCGCCGCCGAAATGCCGTCGGGATTGTAGCGCTCGCCATTGGCGGTGAGCTTGCCCTGCCAGTAATAGGACGCCATGCCGGTCTGGGCGGCGCTGGCGATTTCAACTTGCCAGGCCAGGCCAAACAGGGCGACGGCCGACAACACGAGCTTTCTAAGCATCGTTAGACTCCTTCAGTTTTCTGGGTACCGGGATGCCATGGCCCGGCCGCCATGCCCTATGCAACCCTGAGCGCCAAGCGTGGTAAACGTCAAGAATCACGATTACTTGCATTTTTCGGAAACGCCATGACCGACGCTAAGCCTGCATCAATGACTGACGAAGCCGTCGTGGAGGTCGCCTATCCCGACGACTTGCGGCGCATCGAGCAGGCTGCAGTCAACGCCTGGCCAGCGCTGGAGACCGCTGAAATTGCCGGCGGCTGGCTGTGGCGCTTTGCCAAAGGCGGTTCGCAGCGCGCCAACTCGGTCTCGACTTTGACCTTCGCGGACGGCGAACTGGATCGGGCGATCGACGCGGCCGAACAGCGTTATGCCGAACGGCGGACGCCGCCGATGTTTCAGGTCAGTTCCGTTTCGGAGCCAGCCGGCCTCGACACGCGGCTGGCGCAACGGGGTTATCGCAAGCAGGATAGCTGCTTCACCATGGTCAAAGCGGTGCCACCACTGGCGCATTTCGGTGTCAAGCCAGACTTGCCCGGCGTCGAGTGGACGTTTCAGCCGAGCTCCCAGTGGGTCAAGATTTACCAAAGCGTACTGGACGGCCCGCGCCGCCTGGCTCTGCCGGCCATCCTTGAGCGGCTGCCGTGGCCGCGCACTTTCTTCCTCTACCGCAAGCGCGGCCTGTCATTTGCTACAGCGCTCGCTATCAACGAAGATGGCATGGTCTGCATCGAGTGCGTGGCGACTCGCGAAGAGGGTCGGCGGCGCGGCGCGGCCAGGGCGCTGCTGCAAGGTGTGGAACTGTGGGCGCAGGAAGAAGGCGCGCACACGCTCTATCTGATGGTACGGACCAGCAATGCTCCGGCCCTGGCGCTGTATCGTAGCCTGGGCTACCAGGCTGTTGGCAACTACCATTTTCGCGTCCGTGACTTGCCTCCCGTCGTCGACCATCTGACGCCCGGCTTGGTGCTCAAGACCGCACCTTTGATGGCGACCGATGGCGCGACCATCGATACGGCGGCGTTGCCGGGCCGCACCATATTAGTCGTCTATCCCTATACCGGCCAACCCGGCGTGCCCGATCCACCCGGCTGGGACAACATCCCGGGCGCACATGGCTCAACGCCCGAGGCAACCGGTTTCCGCGACCTGCACGCGGACTTCGCTGAGCGCGGCGCCAGGGTACTTGGCCTGAGTGCTCAGGATCCTGAATGGCAGCGCGAGGCGGTGGCACGGCTGGGCCTGCCATACCAGCTGCTGAGTGATGCCGACTTCGTCTTCCAGGCGGCGCACGACCTGCCCACCTTCCAGGCCGGCGGCCAAACGTTCCTCGGTCGCTTGACGTTAATTGTGCGCGACGGCACCGTTGAGCACCTCTTCCACCCGATCCAAGACCCCGTCACACATGCCACCGAGGTCCTGGCTTGGTTGGATGGGCACCCTCTTGAGCAAGAATGCGGTTGAGTTCACGGCCGCCTTTCACGGCACCGCCGCTGGATCTTCTCCCGCATGCGGGTGCTCTGCATCCGGGGCATGCGTAGTGATGCCCGTAGGCGGCAGGCCGGCGCGGCCGTTGAAGCCATAAAGCCCGGCGTGCAAGCCCCAATAGCTGGTGATGAACACCACCAGCGCTGTAGCAAGTCCCGCAGGGATGCCGGCGAACGAGCGCTTGAGCGCCGGCCACAGCACGATCTCGCGCGAATGATCACTGGCGATCGCGACAATGACGGCCATGATCAGCGCGTGGCCAATCAGGTCGACGCGGCCAAACGGATAGACCGCTGCCGTGAAGATGATGAGCAACGCAATCGCTGACAGGCGGCGCACAAGCGGCGTCCAAAGCAGTCCAAAACCCATCGTGAACTCGGCCACGCCCGCCATCGGGATGAAAACACTCTCGGGCAAGCCGAAGGTCAGGAATGGCCGCTCGACAACCAACGGCGTGAACCAGTCCGGATAGGCGAACTTTTCCAGGCTCGACCACATCAGGGCAATCGCGACGCCCCAACGCAAGGCTTCGAAGCGGCGCTGGCGCCATTCCGGCTTGGCCGACGCTTCAAGCACCAGATAAGCGGCAACGCCGACGCCGAGCGCCAGATAATCCAGCAGATGGAACAAATCGTAGTCGCGCAAAGCCAACAGCCATAGCCCGATGATTCCAGCTGCGGCCAACGGTTGCGTGCTGCGGAAGAAGATTGCGGCGGCGATCAGCAGCTGTACCCACGACACCCATTCGGCCGGCGTCTTCAGGTCGGGCGTCAGATAGATGCCGCCGACCGAGAAGATGGCGACGAAGAAGGCGCCGATGACAACGCGCACGAAATCGTCGAGCCGCACCCAAAGCGGTTGGGTGACGCGGTCGAGCCCGAGCAAGATGGTCTCGCCAGTTGGCGTTTTCTCGACCGCGCGCGCGGCCAGGAAAGACAACAGCACGAGGCCGATGCCTGTCCAGAACCATACATTGGTCAGGGTGATGAAGAACGACTGCGGTGACGTGCCAACAATGTAGGGCGCGAACCATTTTACATGCGCGGCAGCGGGAGTAAGCCAGAACAGGCTGAGTCCGATAATCGAGGTGAAACTTACGAAGAAACTCAGTCTGCGCGCGTAATTGGCTGTCATGACACCCGTCGCCCCCTTGGGCACCAAACGATCCGTCGCCAAAAGCGAAACCGAAGTCGCATCATCCCCATGCCAGCATACGCGACGGAGACGGTGAGTTCCATCAAGTTGGCAATTTAAGTTGGATGCGTCCTCGCCGGCCCGCCGGTCTGATCAAGCCTATTTACTAGTCGTTGCCGGCTTGTCGCCGTCGCCCCGCGTCGCCCACAGGCTGTAAAGCACGCCGATCGCGAGAATTGCGAGCGTCACGGTCAGCGAAAACGCCGGCGGGATCTTGGCGAGGCCGAGCATGTCGGCAACGAAAATCTTGCCGCCGATGAAGATCAGGATTGTCGCCAGCGCATACTTCAAGTAGGCGAACCGGTCGACCATGGCGGCCAATGCGAAGTAAAGGGCGCGCAAGCCAAGGATGGCGAAGATATTGGATGTGTAGACGATGAAGGTATCAGTCGTGATGGCGAAAATTGCTGGCACTGAGTCGACTGCGAAGATCACATCGGCGACATTGACGACCACCAGAACCAAGGCCAGTGGCGTCAGCCAGGTGACGATCTTGCCGGTCTTTGGATCCTGCAAGCGAACAGTGAATTTCTGTCCATGCAACTCGTCCGTCACGCGGAAGCGACGCCTGAGAAAACCAACCAATGGGTTAGAGCCGACATCATATTCTTCATCGGCGCTCCACAGCATCTTGATGCCAGTGAACACCAGGAACGCGGCGAACACGTACAGCAGCCAGCCAAAATTGGCGATCAGAGCGGCACCGACGCCGATCATCACGCCACGCAGCAGAATGACTGCCAAGATGCCCCAGAACAGCACGCGGTACTGATAGGCGCGCGGGATGCCGAAATAGCCAAAGATCATCGCGATGACAAAGACGTTGTCCATCGACAACGATTTTTCGATCACATAGCCGGTCAGGTATTCGTTGCCCGCTGTCGGCCCGATCCACCACCACACCCAGGCCCCGAACAAGAGCCCCAGCGTGATGTAGAAAGCGGATAGCCCGAGGCTCTCCTTGACGCCGATTTCCTTCTCGGAGTCCTTGTGCAGAAACCCCAGGTCAAAGGCGAGCAGCAGCAACACCAGGGCATGAAACGCCAGCCACATCCACAACGGCTTGCCGAGCACGTCGGCGACCAGCATCTCGGTCATTGGGTTCCATTCACATGAGTACGCCAGGCCTGCTGGCGCGCCGGCTTGGCAGGCCAACGACACTGGGATGTTCGGCAATTGGGGTGACGCAATCAATTGTTCAAGCGCTGATGCGGCAAAAGGCCGGAGCCGTTGCGGCTACCGCGACAATCCGCGTCAGCATACCAACGCCCGCGCGCCCCTGGCCTTGACCGGCTTCGCCCGGCTGCTATCACCCTGGGCATGACCGACATCAGCAGAATTCGCAATTTCTCCATCATCGCGCATATCGACCATGGCAAGTCGACCCTTGCCGACCGCCTGATCCAGGCGTGCGGCAATGTCAGCGACCGCGACATGAAGGAGCAGATCCTCGACTCGATGGACATCGAGCGCGAGCGCGGCATCACCATCAAGGCGCAGACGGTGCGGCTCGACTACAAGGCCGAAGATGGCCAGCTGTATCAGCTCAACCTGATGGACACGCCCGGCCACGTTGACTTCGCCTACGAAGTGTCGCGCTCGCTCGCGGCTTGCGAGGGTGCGATCCTGGTGGTCGACGCGTCGCAAGGCGTGGAAGCGCAGACGCTGGCAAACGTGTACGCTGCACTTGACGCCGATCTGGCGATCGTGCCGGTGCTCAACAAGATTGATCTGCCCGCCGCCGAGCCAGCGCGCATCAAGCAGCAAATCGAAGACGTGATCGGGCTGGATGCGTCCGACGCCGTCGAGATATCCGCCAAGACCGGCCTCAACGTGCCGGCGGTGCTGGAAGCGATCGTGCACCGGCTGCCAGCGCCCAAGGGTGACATCAAGGCGCCACTCAAGGCGCTGCTTATCGACAGCTTCTACGATCCCTATCTCGGCGTCGTCGTGCTGGTGCGCATCATCGACGGCATCCTGAAGAAAGGCCAGAAGATCAAGCTGATGCTGACGGGCGGCAGCTATCAGATCGAGCGCGTCGGCATCTTCCGGCCGAAGCAGGAGATGCTGAACGAGCTGACGCCCGGCGAGGTCGGCTTCTTCACCGCCGCCATCAAGGAAGTCGCTGACACCCGCGTCGGCGACACCATCACCGATGACAAGAACCCGACGGCGCAGGCGCTGCCGGGCTTCAAGCCGGTGCAGCCGGTGGTGTTCTGCGGCCTGTTCCCCGTGGATGCCGCCGAGTTTGAGCAATTGCGCGAGGCGGTCGGCAAGCTGCGGCTCAACGATGCCAGCTTCACCTATGAGACGGAAAGTTCGGCAGCGCTCGGCTTCGGCTTCCGCTGCGGCTTCCTCGGGCTGTTGCACCTGGAGATCGTTACCGAGCGACTGCAGCGCGAGTTCAACCTTGACCTGATCACTACCGCGCCTTCGGTGATCTACCATGTGCATCTGAACGACGGCGCGATGGTTGAGATGCACAATCCGGCCGACATGCCCGACACGGTCAAGATCAAGCACATCGAGGAACCGTGGATCAAGGCGACCATCCTGGTGCCGGACGAGTATCTCGGCTCCGTGCTGAAACTCTGCCAGGACCGCCGCGGCCGCCAGAAGGAACTGACCTACGCCGGAAACCGCGCCATGCTGATCTACGAATTGCCGCTCAACGAAGTGGTGTTCGACTTCTACGACCGGCTGAAATCCGTCTCGCGCGGCTATGCCTCGTTCGATTACCAGCAGTTCGGCTACGAAGAAGGCGACCTCGTCAAGCTTTCCATCCTGGTCAACGCCGAGGCCGTTGACGCGCTGTCGATCATGGTCCACCGCAGCCGTGCAGAGCAGCGTGGCCGCGCCATGTGCGAAAAGCTGAAGGACCTGATCCCGCAGCATATGTTCGTGATCCCGGTGCAGGCCGCGATCGGCGCCAAGGTGATCGCGCGCGAGACGATCCGCGCCATGCGCAAGGACGTGATCGCCAAGTGCTATGGCGCGCGCGAGACGATCCGCGCCATGCGCAAGGACGTGATCGCCAAGTGCTATGGCGGCGACATTT
>JANNSA010000783.1:0-2855 GCA_031402115.1 Hyphomicrobiaceae bacterium
AGGTGATTGTGATCGCGTCCATGGCGCGCCTGTCTTGACGTGTCAGAAGGAAAGCGGGGTCAGGCACATCTGCGCTGGCAAACGCCTGCGGGCTTGGCCGAACTTAGCGGGCGCATACGTGCCTGACCTCAAATTTCTCAATAGGTCGCCCGTCCGCCAGTCAAATCGAACGTAAAGCCCGTCGTAAAGCTGCAGGCCGGCGAGATGATGAAGGCGATCATCGCCGCACACTCGTCCAGCGTGCCGCAGCGGCGCATCGGGATCTTGGCGGTCATGTAGTCGACGGTGGCTTGCGGCAGTGCGGCGACCATCGGCGTACGGATAACGGCTGGCGCCAGCGCGTTGATCGTCACTCCGCTCTCGGCATAATCCTTGCCCATCGACTTGACGAGCCCGATCAATCCAGCCTTGCTCGCCGAATAAGCGGTCATCCCTGCATTGCCATCCTTGCCGGCGATGGAGGCGACATGCAGGATACGGCCGTAACCGCGCGCCAGCATGGCTGGCAGCACCGCCTGGCTGATGATCAGCGGGGCTTTCAGATTGATTCGGTAGACGTGGTCGAAGTCATCGAGATCGACTTCGTGCGCCGGTTTGTTGGTGGCACCGGTTACGCCAGCGCAATTGATCAGTGCGTCAATATGGCCATGCGACTTCAGGAACGCCGCCATCGTCGCGTCAACGGCTTTCTTGTCGGTGATGTCGAGTTCGGCCGCCACGGCCTTGCCACCAGCCTCGACGATCGCCGCCGCCGTGAACTTGGCGCCAGCGGCATCGCGGTCGATGCAGCCGACCGCGTGGCCCTGGCCCGCCAGGAACAGAGCCGTTGTGCGGCCGATGCCACTGCCGGCACCAATCACAGCGGTGACGTGCGGGTCCGATGCGGGACGGGTCATTGGGGGCTAACTCCTGCTCAATTCCAGTTCGTCGATCTGGTCAAGAAACGCGACGATGCCCTGATAGGCACTCTCCAAGTGCACTGCCATCGCTGTCCGCGACGCCGCCGCATCGCCGGCCGCCAGCGCGTCGATGATCGCCTGGTGTTGCGTCAACGTCGCCGAGCCGGCGCCATCTTGGGGTAGCGTCAGATGCCGGCAGCGATCGAGATGCGCCTTCGAAACCTCCACAGCCCGCCACAAATGCGGGAGATCGGCGATGCTGCTGATGGCTTGATGAAATTGATCATCCAAGGTGATGGCCGCAACAAACTGCCGCTTACTCAGCGCCTGCGCGTGCCGTTGTTGGATCGCTGCCAGCCGCGTCAAACTGCTCGGCCGCATGCGGGCAGCGGCATGGGCGATGCCCTCAACCTCCAAGGCCCGCCGGATCAAGAACGCCTCGTGAATCAAGCGCCGGTCAATGCGTGCCACCGTAGTCGCCGACTGGGCTTTGACCGCGATCAGGTTCTCGTCACTGAGCTTCTTGACCGCCTCGCGCACCGGTGTGCGCGACACGCCGAGCTTGATCGCGATCGCCTTTTCGTCAACGCTGTCACCTGGCTGCAGAAGGCCGGTCAGTATCTGCTGGCGGATGTACTCATAGATCTGCGCACGCAAGGGCCGGCCGCGATCGAGTTGCATGACCGCCGGACGACCAGCCTGAATGCCCCCTTGTTTGGGGTTCCGGCGGGCGATCACTTGCGCGGATTCAGTAGCCATGCATACTGATATAACAGTTTCACATGTCGGGCGCGACAGGGATCAGCGCACCGGCACTCGATCAGGGGGAAACATCCATGGCCAATATGTATCCGAAGCTGCACAATGCGATGTGGCCAGGCCTGGTCGGTAAGGGCCCCGACAGCGAGCCGCCAATCGGTCTTGACAGCATGCTTGAGATGACTGCCAAAGCCGAAATGGGCGGCGTTAAGTTCGATGGCGTCGACCTGTTCCTGGCCGACCCGCATACCAGTATTGATGCCTCGGCTGACGATATCAAACGCTTGGCTGACAAGGTGCGCGCCAAGAATTTGGCGATCGGCTCGCTGGTGGCGCCGGTCTGGCCACCCGTGGGTGGGGGTTCGGCGATGGGCTCCAGCGATGACCGCAAGCAGTTCGTCAGCATGGTCGAGAAGGCCTGCAAGATCGGCAAGCAATTGCGCGATCTGGGGGTCCGGCCATCCGGGGTTGTGCGCATTGATTCAGCGACGGGCGTCGATGCCTGGGCCGCCGATCCCAAGACCAACACCAAGATCATTGCCGACACGTTCCGGGAGGCGGCTGCCGTAGCCGAGCATCACGGCGAACGGCTGGCGGCGGAGGGTGAAATCTGCTGGGGCGGCATGCATTCCTGGTTACACATGCTGGAACTGCTGGAGCGGGTCGACCGGCCGCGCACGGTCGGCTTCCAGGCTGACATGGCCCACACGCTGCTCTACACGCTCGGCGCCAACGCACCCGAGCACCGGATCCTGCCGGCGGGCTATGATTGGCAGGACCGGCGCGTGCTCGATCAGGCGCTCAGCACCATGACAGCAGCGCTGCGGCCATGGACTATCGACTTTCACGTGGCGCAGAACGACGCCACCGTGAAGGGCAGCGGTTCGCACGACAAGACCGGCAAGCACTGCCAGGCCAAAGACCCGAACGGCAAACTTGATATCGCCCGTGACGCTGGCCATTGGCTGCGCGGCACCGACGGCAAGACCACGGGCGCGATACGTCACATCTGCTGGGACGGCTGCATGTTCCCGAACGACGTGATGATGCAGCAGCAAACCTGGAACGATGTGCTTGGCGCGATGATCCAGGTCCGCGACGCGCATGGTTACAATTGAGGCGTGAGTGGAGAGATCGTGAGTAGTGAATGGTGAAGTAGAAGTACTGCAACTTGATCCCACTGACCACTGACCACTC
>JANNSA010000784.1:0-1824 GCA_031402115.1 Hyphomicrobiaceae bacterium
CAAGATCGACCGCGTTCGTGGATTTGACATCACGGTCGTGACTACTGCTCGCAACGACGTCGAGGGTCGCGCACTTCTCAAGGCGCTCGGCTTTCCCTTTCGCTCGAACGACACCAAAACCAACTAACGCAACACCGATCGACTAGGTCGACATTCGCGTAACGAATGCCGAAACCGGGCGAGATTTGGAAACAAAATCATGACAATGACAGATCCGGTCGCAGACTTGCTGACCAGACTGCGCAACGCCAACTCGGCGTACCACGACTCGGTTTCGCTGCCCAGCAGCAAGCTCAAGTCGCACATTGCGGAGATCCTCAAGAGCGAGGGCTACATCTCGGCGTGGAAGGTTGAAGACGCGCGCGTCGGCCAAACCCTCACAATCGACCTCAAGTACGGCCCGAATCGCGAGCGCTCCATTGTGGGGATCAAGCGCGTTTCAAAGCCAGGCTTGCGGGTTTACGCAAAGTCGACCGAAATCCCCAAGGTTCTTGGCGGACTCGGTGTGGCGATCCTCTCGACTTCCTCGGGTCTGTTGACCGATAAAGAGGCTTCCAAGAAGGGCGTGGGTGGGGAAGTCCTCGCCTACGTGTGGTAACCCGCCATGTCACGTATTGGAAGACTTCCTATTGATATCCCGGCAGGCGTCGAGGTAAAGCTCGACGGCCAGGATGTCGCGGTCAAGGGTCCGAAGGGTGAGCTCTCGCTTACCGTCGCAAACCCGATCGCTGTCGCGCTCGAAGACGGGCAGCTGCTCGTGACCCGCCCGGACGACGAGCGTCAGTCCCGCTCGTTGCACGGACTCACGCGCACACTCATCTCAAACCTCATTGTTGGCGTTACCGACGGATACTCCAAGGACCTCGAGGTTGTGGGCACGGGTTATCGCGTGCAGACGAAGGGCAACTCGCTTGAGTTCGCGCTCGGGTACTCACACTCGATCACGGTTGACCCACCCGCAGGAATCACGTTCGCGGTTGAGGGCAACAACAAGGTGACCGTCATCGGAATCGATAAGCAAGCGGTCGGCGAAGTGGCGGCGAATATTCGCAAGTTGCGCAAGCCTGAACCCTATAAGGGCAAGGGTGTGCGCTACGCGGGCGAAGTTGTGCGCCGCAAGGCCGGAAAGAGTGGTAAGTGATCATGGCTCTCGGAACTAGAGGCAAGAGTAAGTCGGCGGCGAAGAGTCGTCGTCACGCACGCCTTCGCAAGAAGGTTGTGGGCACCGAAGCGCGTCCGCGCCTCGTTGTCACCCGGTCTGCGCGTCACGTTTTCGTTCAAGTTGTGGATGATTCGAAGGGTCACACCCTGGCCTCGGCATCCACACTCGAAGCTGACTTGCGCACGTTCGACGGAGATAAGACGGCTAAGGCGCGCAAGGTTGGCGAACTCGTCGCCGAGCGGGCCAAGAAGGCCGGCATCGTTGCGGTGGTTTTCGACCGCGGCGGTAGTCGTTATGCAGGACGCGTTGCGGCAATTGCCGATGGCGCCCGCGAAGGTGGGTTGAACCTGTGACCGACGCAACTACTAACAAGGAGAACGACGTGGCCGTTGAGGCTGTTGACGCCGTTGAGGCGGTGACCACTGAGGCCGTCGTTGACGCCCCAGCTACCGATCTCGCTAACGAGCCCCGCGAGGCTCGCCGTGGCGGTCGCGAGCGCAACCCGAACCGGGATCGCGGCAACGCCCGCGATGCCGAGAAGAGCCAGTTTCTCGAGCGAGTTGTCACCATCAACCGCGTTTCCAAGGTTGTCAAGGGTGGTCGTCGCTTCAGCTTCACTGCCCTAGTGGTCGTCGGAGACGGAAATGGGCTCGTGGGAGTTG
>JANNSA010000785.1:0-1741 GCA_031402115.1 Hyphomicrobiaceae bacterium
GCCCGCCAGGCGATGATTGCCGGCGGCGCGAAAGTACTCGGCATAGGCGGACTTGATCCGGGCGGCCAGTTCGATCCAGGTGGCGTCGGTCCGGGCATCGGCCTGCTTCGCGTCCGCCGCGGCGGCATCGCGCTTGAGGTCGCGCTTGCCCCACAGCGGCAAGGACTGCATCAGCGTGTACCTCGTCTCGCCCACCTTCCACGGCAGCAGATTGGCCGAGGCTTCGTTGCCGTAGTTGTTGAAGTTCATCAGCTCGACCCGCAGCACCGGGTCGGGCCAGGATCCGGCGGGCCCGATGCGCTGCGCAGCGGCGTCGGCTTCCTGCTGCATGGCCCTGAGTTCGCGGCTCTGCGCCCGTGCGTAGGCCAGCAAGCCCTGGACGCTGGAGCCCAGTTCGATGCCCTGTGCCGGCACCGGGTCCGTGGCGGCCAAGCCGCACGCAAGCACCAGCAGCAGCCCGCGAGTCCGTCGGGTGGTGGCTTGAGCACCGCGGCATGCGACAGCTTCCATCGCCGCGCCCGGGCCAGGCCAAGACGCGGGCTCTCTCGCCTGTTCGCATCCCAAGCCGCTGAAGAACAGCACCTGCATGGACATCATCAGTGGGCTCCGAAATCTGTCCCGAACGGGATTATGGAAGCTGCAGACCGGCCTGCACGCCGGGCGGTGACCGGAGCCCTGGTTCGATGGGAGGTCGCCAGCGCATGCATGCGGCGCAGAACGCTGGCAGAGCGCTGGCAGAACGCGGCTCAGCGCGGCCGAAGCTGCCTGCCGCTGTCAGGCGCTAGAGGGCCAGGCGCACGAAGGCGATGTGGATCGGCGGCGTCGCCTGGCCCTCCCGGCACAGCCCGTGCAGTTGCACCGGCAGGCCGGCCGGATCCGGATGGACGACCGCACCGGCCTGGCAACGCTGTGCGCAGCCCTGCAGGTCATCCAGCGCCGACTTCACCCGTGGGATCGAGAAGCTGGCCCTGGCGCAGAAGTCCTCGCAGTTCGACTTCAGCGTCGATCCCTCGTGACCCCCGCCGCCCGCGCGCGACAGGGCCGGGCTGGAGTCTTGCCCTTGCGCGACGCCGCATGCCGCGGCATCGTGATGCTGATGATTCACAACGTCCGCAAGCGCTGGCAGCGGACCCGCCGTCGCCCTCTGAAGCGGCCCTGGACAGGCGTTCGCCACGCCCACGCCCACGCCAAACAGCCAGAGCAGCAACATGCATGCAGCCCAGCGTCGGCACCGTTGACGATATTGGAACATCATCTTCGAACGAGTCGCGCAGCCATGCCTGCACCTTACAAAGTGCCGGCTGGACGCGCTTGACGTGGGTCAAGCCCGGCCGTCGCGCCCGGTCCAGACCCGCCGCAAATGCGGCCCGCATGGTGCAGCGGAACAGTGACGTCCCAGGGCCGCCAGGGTCGGAGGCCAGGAGGCACCAGATGACCGGCCGAACAGGGATCGCATTGGCAGCCGCTGCTGCGACGGCCGTGGTCGCGATGACCGTGCGTGCGATCCGCTGATGCGCCAGCTGCTCTCACGAACGAGCTCGCGTGGATGACCTGGCCGACCGCATCCTGCCGGTGTCGCCCCGCGCAGCAGGGCGGCGCGACGACACCGGGCTCGGCAAGCGGCTCGGCCCCCATGCGCTGGAGTCGATCCGCGCGCCGACACTGGTGCTCAGCGCACGCGACGACGGTTTCGGCAACGACACCGCAGCCCGCTGCACCGCCAGCCGCATCGCGGGCGCGA
>JANNSA010000786.1:0-2679 GCA_031402115.1 Hyphomicrobiaceae bacterium
GAGAACTGGTCGCTGCTGCTCGACATCTACATCCTGATGCGCACTCCGATAGCATTGATGCGCTCGGAGAACTCCTACTGAGCGCGCGAGGCGCCGTCAGAGTCATGTTTGACGGCTGCAACAGAGTTCCCAAAAAAGACGAATGCCACGGAGCCCACGCTTGAGCCGCAAATCGACATCAGTTGCTGCGAGTACCGCGACACTCGCCCTGCGGCGCAAAATCGCTGGCCACCGGCCCAGCCCGGGTTCGGCGCAGATTGCTCCACTACAGCGCCGCAGCATCGTACATGCCATGTCGCTGGCGCTGGTATGGCTCACCATGTTCGCGGGTGCATTCGTGGCGATCGAGCCGGCCCCCGCCGACGCCTTGATGTTGGGATTGATCGTGCTGCTGCCGGTGGTCGGTCTGACGGCGATCAACGCCGCGCATATCCTCTATCTGGTCGGCTGGATGGCGATCGTCAGCGCAGGGCTCGTCGCCATCGGTGCGGCGATCAATACGGAAACGGCGATCACCCACATGATCGTGTCGCTCTATCTGTGCATCGCGTCGTTCATCGTCGCGGCTTTTGTCGCGCAGCGACCCGAACCACACAGCCGTCTGATTCTTGGCGGCTATACCGCCGCAGCGGTCAGTGCTTCCTTGATGGGAATCATCGGCTATTTCGACTTGATACCCGGCACGCGCGAGCTTTTCACATTGCACTCGCGGGCAACCGGACTGTTCAAGGATCCGAACGTCTATGCGCCGTTTTTGATCCCGCCCGCCATCTACCTGCTGAATGCACTGCTCACGCGCGGGCCGGGAAAATGCATCCTGGCCGCACTCGGGCTGGGCATCGTCGGGCTCGCGATACTGCTGAGCTTCTCACGCGGTGGCTGGGTCAATCTCGCAGTGGCGGCACTCGTATATCTCTACTTCGCGTTCGCGACGTCGCGGACGGACCGGCAGCGCCTGAAGATCGTTGTTCTCGCATCACTGACGTGCCTGCTGATGCTGGTTCTCGTGGCTGTTGCGCTCGAGTCCGACCAGGTGTCCCGCCTTTTCGCCGAGCGCGCCTCGATGTCGCAGCACTACGACGAAGGTCCTGATGGCCGGTTCGGTGGTCAGCTGAAAGCGCTGGCGCTGATCCTGGAGAACCCGCTTGGCCTCGGTGCGCTGCAATTCGGTGGATTTTACAACCGCGAGCACGCCCACAACGTCTATATTTCTATGTTCGTGAACGCGGGTTGGGTCGGAGGCATCGTACACATCGGCCTCATCGTGGCGACGATATTCCTCGGTGCACGCGCATTGCTCGCCCGGCGATGGCCGACCCGTTATCTACTCGTGCTTTATGCGGCGTTCATCGGCATGGTCGTCGAAGGGCTTGTCATCGAGACCGACCATTGGCGGCACTTCTACCTGGTGACCGGCATGCTCTGGGGAGCCATGTTCCCCAGCCAATCCATCCGGCGAGCCAGCCGCATCACGGCCCAGTTACCGCCGGCGATTGCAATGCTGCCGAAGCGGGCGCCGCGACGGCCGGCGCGAATTCTCGGTCTCGGCGCGCCGGTATCGAGCGGGATCGTTTTGTGCAAGCTGCGCACGCGGCAACGGCGGAGCCCGAAACGCGCCGCGAGAATACTCCGTTATCACTGACCCGACTTCCGCGGGTTATCGCGAGTGACCAGATTGCTCGGCATAGTGGTTTCTTGGCTCAAATGACGAACGATCGAGTCCGTGCCGTAGACAATGCCGGACATTGCGCTCACTTGGCATCTGGCCTTCCGTCGCGCCATGGTGGCCTGTCTACAGCGAACCAAAGCGCCAACGTCGGAATGACGATCCACTGCAGGAGTGGCGCGAGTCCCGTACCAATGAGCGGCACAACCGGCATTAGTTTCGAGTATGCCCAGCTTCCACGGACACTGACGTTCAACCACTCGCTGTAGATCGTGTAACCCGCACCGCCAGCGAGGCAAACCGCATAGACGCGGAGCGCACCGGAGCTTGGCCACGTTGGCCGCCCCGCCAGGGCGATCGCCGACAAGAGCGCCAGCGCTGCGATCATGACATCGCCAATAGAACAATGAAAAACTGCAAACGCCTGCTGTTTGACGGTGCCGGTCGACCAGACTGAGTAGAGTGGCAGTTGCACGACCTCCCAAGACAGATGGAGCAACGCAGACGCCGCAAGATAGCGACGCAGCGTCCGCGTCCAATCTATTCCCGGCTCGATTGCAGCGGTCATCAGTGAGGTGTGCTCCCGGGCTCTGAATGATCATGCCGGCAACTTCCGAGCCGCCAACGAGAATGGCTGTCAAGCAGCCCATCCAGGTCAAGATTCTATCCAGCGTGTTGGTCACGACCGTGTTTCAGGCTACGGTTGCCGAGACTTTGCAGTTGCCGATCGCCGATCGTGAGCCACGGTAGCCGCTCTGCTCAGTAAGCATAGGCTCGGAATCTACTCACGCGCGTGGTGTCGCAGGCGACGAGGAAACCCACCTACTTCAGCTCGTCGCCCGACGCAGTGATCGATCGACCCAGCGCGCTTGCCGCCAAGTTTTATAGGCCGACGATCGAGCGCCACCCTTGATCGTAATCAATCCAAGAGATCTGCGCAGGCAAAGCAATCTGCCGAGACGAGAGAATGCCACTCATATAGGCGTGCAAAGGCAGCGCCACCATCATCCGCG
>JANNSA010000787.1:0-9137 GCA_031402115.1 Hyphomicrobiaceae bacterium
GGATTGAACCAGCCGAGTTCGAACAAAGGCTTGGCGAGTTGACCGAGTTGCTCGACACGCGGAAGCTGCTCAACCAGCCGGTGCGCGAGCTATCGCTGGGCGAGCGAATGAAAATGGAGATGGGCGCTGGCGGTTTCCTGGTCATTGAACAGGCCCATCTCAGCCATGCCGCGGATCACCTGCGGCAGCCGCCAGGGGTCGGGCTTCGTGCGGTAGTTGTTCATCCACCGCATCATTTCGTCAGCCGTGACAAAGCTCGGCTGCTGGCGCACGGCGGCTGACGCCGGCATCAGCGTCAGCATCGCCATCAGGATCAACACACCAATACGCGACACGCTCGACTGTCCCGGATAACTCCCGTTGTTCCCGTCAAACACCGACTTTGCGACGAGAGCGTGGTCAGCTGGCCTCGTTCTTCAACCAGATCGGGTTGTTCAGCGTGGCGACAAACGCGCGGTGCGCGGCGTCTTCCGCAGGCGTCAAGCGTGAGGGCAAGGATTGTGGCCGGGGCTTGGCCTTGCCACCGGCGTCACGCGCGGCCTGCTGCATAGCGGCGGCGCCCTCGGCAGCCAGTGTTAGTTCGGTCTGATGGCCACCCATCAACGCAACGTAGACGTCAGCGAGCAGTTCACTATCCGTCAGGGCGCCGTGCTTGACGCGCTTGGACGTGTCGATCTTGTAACGCTTACACAGAGCATCGAGGCTGCTTGGGGAACCCGGGAACTTGCGCCTGGCCATTTGCAGCGTGTCGATGACGCGGATGCCATCAAGCGGGCCAAAACAGGCCTTCTTCAGCTCGGCGTTGAGGAAGCCCATGTCAAACGGTGCATTGTGAATGACCAGCGGCGCGTCGCCGAGAAACTCCAGGAACTTCAGCACGATGTCCTTGAACAGCGGCTTGCCACGCAGCATGTCCGTGGAAATGCCATGGATTGCCTCGGCCTCGCGCGGCACTTCGCGCTCCGGGTCAATCAGCTCATGCAGAAACTTGCCGGTCGGGATGCGATTGATCAACTCGACGCAGGCCAGCTCGATGATACGATCGCCTTTGCGCGGGTCCAGCCCCGTCGTCTCCGTGTCGAGAATAATCTCGCGCATGTGCCCCCGCCACGCTTGCCTATAACCAGTGCCCGGCGAACGCCTTGCCTGTGCGGCCCGCCAGAGAATCAAACACTGCCTGAAGCGCGGCATCGGTGGCCAGCATGCTGCCGCCCGTATCCACCACGAATTCGGCGCGCCGGCGTTTTTCGGCGTCCGGTATTTGGCGGGCGAGGATCACGGCGAGTTTCTCTGGGGTCATGCCGGGTCGCGCCAGAACACGCTCGCGCTGCGCTGCAGCGGGCGCACTGACAACGATGACGGCGTCTATAATTGCATCAGCGCCAGTTTCGAACAGTAGCGGGATTTCGAGGACGGCTAAAGCGGCGCCGGATTGAGCCGCCCTGTGCAGAAAGGCGCGTTCAGCGGCCTGTACCAGCGGATGCACGATCGTCTCCAGCCGCTTGAAAGCGGTGGGGTCGGCCAACAACGCGGCGGACAGCCGGGTGCGGTCGACCTGGCCGTCGCTGGCAGTGCCCGGGAACGCCGCCTCGATCAAGGCCACCGCCTCGCCGGCATAAAGCCGGTGCACTTCGGCATCAGCATCGAACACCGCGATGCCGCGCGCGCGCATCCAGTTGGCAGCATAGCTTTTGCCCATGCCGATGGAGCCCGTGAGGCCAACGACCAGCAGGCTCATGGAGTGACCACCCGGATATCCGCCTCGATCAACTGGCGCAGCTCCCGTGTCACGGCGGGGCGCTGGCCGAACCAGCGTTCAAACCCAGGCACTGCCTGATGCAACAGCATGCCGAGACCGTCGACTGTGCGTAGGCCGCGGGCCGCCGCCGCCGCCAGCAACGGCGTGATCAGCGGCACGTAAACAATGTCGGCAACAACGGCGCGCTCACCAAGTGCCGTCAAGTCGAGCGACAGCGTTGGCTGGCCGGCCATGCCGAGCGTCGTGGTGTTGACAATGACGCTGCCACCCGACAGCGCCTGCGCTTGTTCCGACCAGTCAAACGCCTGCACCGCGCGGCCGAACTGCGCTTCGATCTGATCCGCCCGCTCGCGTGAGCGGTTAACGATGCGCACAGCCGGTGCGCCAGCAGCCAGGAAGCCGTGCACGATGGCCCGCGCCGCGCCGCCGGCACCGATCACGGTGACGGGCGCATCGCGGAGCTGCCAATCGGGTGCGGCTTCGCTGAGTGCGGTCATGAAGCCGTAAGTATCGGTGTTGGCAACACACAATCGGGTGCCGTCGAACCACAGCGTGTTGGCAGCGCCGACGGCCACGGCCGAGGCATCACGTTCATCGGCCAGGGCGTAAAGCGCTTGCTTGTGCGGCACCGTGAAATTGCCGCCGGAAAAGCCACCGGCACGCATGCCGCGCACGAAATCGGCCAGCCGCTCCGGCTCCACTGGCAGCTTCTCATAGCTGCCGGCAATGCCGTAGCGTTGCAGCCAATGGCCATGAATCAACGGCGAACGGGAGTGCTCAATCGGCCAGCCGATAACACAAGCACGCTTCATGGCTATGTTCCGGTTCAATCCCAGTCGCGGCCTTGCGGTAGGGCGTGCTGTCCGATGACGCAAAATTTCTCAGGCCAAAGATCCGGCAGTTGGATCAAGCGACCCTCTCCGCGGCACCGTTAAGGCTCCACGTATAAAAATCAACCGCTCCCCCAAACGGGTGAGGCAAGCCCGTGTTGATTGTGTTACTATACGTAAGTGTAATGGCTTAACTTATGTCAGTTAGCGCGAGGAGTACGCCCCATGAAGACGAAACTCTTGGTCGCCTTGGGGTTGGCGCTGCTCGTGCTCACTCCACAGTCCAGCGCTATCGCTTGGGAAAGCAAAATCGACAGACCAGGCAGCGACTATCGGCGTATCCGCCTCAAGTTTGCTGCCGGAACCATTGGTGGTGCGTACTACATCAACCAATGCCAAGATCGGTGCCAGAACGACGCCAATTGCAAGGCTTGGACGGTGGTCGATCCGGGGGCGCAGGACCCGCGTCCTGTCTGTTACCTGAAGAACGCCGTTCCCGGCAAAGTGGCTTGCAGCTATTGCAATTCCGGATTGCCGAATAGAGGCGACCCGGGCAAGCCACCCGTCGTGAACTGACAGTCAACCGACGCCAATAGGCGCAGCCGGCCGAGAGCGATCCCGGCCGCATTCGTTCGTTTCAATGGAGGATTGAACCGCATCGTCGCAACTCGGCGAGCAGCGTCAGCAATGGCAAGCCGAGAATTACGAAATAATCTCCTGTGATCTGGTCCAGCAGCCGTACCCCGGGGCCTTCCAGCCGATAGGTGCCGACTGAGCCGGTGAGGCCTGGGTCGCCGGTTCCAACATACCAGTTGATGTCAGCGTCGCTCAACGTGCGCAGCGTAACATGCGCTGACTCGACCGCTGACCAATCCGGCCGGCCATGCATGGCCAGCGCGACACCCGAATGCAAAGCATGCCGCCGGCCTGCCAACCGCCGCAACGTCGCCCGCGCCGTGACAAGGTCAGGTGCCTTGGACAGCATCTCACCGTCCAGCTCCAGCACCTGATCGGCGCCGATCACGAGACTTGCCGGATGCATCCGCGCGATGTGGACAGCCTTGGCCTTTGCCAGTTCCCGCGCCACGTTGGCCGGCGCCACGACGCCGTCGGCAGCCATCTCCGCGCGCAACGCCGGCTCGTCCAGGTCTGCGGGCACGACGCGGAAAACCAGTCCCGCGTTCTCCAACAGCTGCCGTCGAATGGCGCTGCCCGAGGCCAGGATCAGATCAGGTACGTGGCGATCAGGCATCAACCACCTCCGCGAGCGGCCGGCCGGCCTGGCGGTCCTCATACAACTCGATGATGGCCGCCGCCGTCTCCTCGATCGAGCGGCGGGTGACATCGATCAGCGGCCACTTCATGCGTGCGCACAAATGGCGTGAATGAATGATCTCGGCGGCAATCTTCTCGCGGTCGACATAGTCGCTGAGTTCGGCGTCGGCCAGCGACAAGACCCGGTTGCGGCGGATCTGGGCGATCCGCTCCGGGCTGGCGACCAAGCCAACAATGAACGCCGTCGTCGGCTGTTGCATGGCTGGCGGTAACGGTATTGACGGCACCAGTGGCACATTGGCGGTCTTGAAGCCGCGATTGGCGAGATAGATGCTGGTCGGCGTCTTCGACGTGCGGCTGACGCCCATAATGATGATATCGGCGGCATCGAGCGGTTCGGGCAAATGGCCGTCATCGTGCAGCAGCGCGAAGTTGAGGGCGTCGATGCGCCGGAAGTACTCGGCATCGAGCACGTGCTGGCCGCCCACTGTCGGCTTCTGACTGAGGCCAAGATAGGAGTCGAACATCTTCATAATCGGAGCCAGCACCGGCACGCACGGCACCTTGAGTTCGCCGCAGCGGGCTTCCAATTCAGCGCCAAGTGCGCGATCGACGATGGTGTAAAGCACCATGCCGGGCACTGCCTCGATTTCCTGCAGCACCCGCGTCAACTGCGTTTTGGTGCGTACCAGCGGGTGCACGTGGTCGATGGCGCGAACGTCGCTATATTGAACGATAGCAGCCTTGGAGATGGCGCGCAGCGTCTCACCCGTCGAGTCCGAGATCAGGTGCAGATGAAAGTAGCGCGCCACGGACTTGGGGACCACCTGTTGATAACCGGCCGACTTATACACAGTGCCCGGGACTGGCCGGAAATATGCCGGCCATTTCCCGGCAATATCCACAGAACCAACCACACGATACCCGTCGCAGCAACGCCAACAGCACGCTATCCGTGCAATTGCTGCGGTCGGCGAGTTGCACCCTAGCCTATCGACAAGTGGTCCACAGGGGCGCCATCATACGTGTCTGTCATGCTTTTGAGCCAAGTCCCTGATCAGGCTAGGCCCCGGATCGAGTCCCGGCGCGGCAAGCCCTGGCTCAGCGAAACAAGGCTGTCTTCGCTGATCCGGCGCTGGGCAAACTGTGGGCGACGGCGCGGCAATGCGTTATCTCCATAATTCACCGCTTAAGAGTCTTAAGATTAGAAGACTTCAGACTCTTCTCTTCAGTTAGAAGGCAGGCAGGGCATGACGACAGAAATCGCCGCCAAGGCAGGTGCGACGGAGATGCCGTCAGCCCTGCATCAGGTGCTGGCGGGGCAGCAACCGCATCGCCGGCCAATCTGGCTGATGCGGCAGGCTGGGCGCTATCTGCCGGAGTACCGCGCCATCCGCGCCGAGGCCGGGGCTTTCCTCGATCTGTGTTACAATCCTGCGCTCGCTGCCGCAGTTACTCTGCAGCCGATCCGGCGCTATGGCTTTGACGCGGCAATCATTTTTTCCGACATCCTGGTGGTGCCGCATGCGCTTGGCCAGGCGGTGCGCTTCGAGGAGGGCGAGGGCCCGCGTCTCGATCCTGTCACCGATGTTGCCGGGCTGGCGCGGCTGGACCGCTCCCGTGCTGGCGAACGCTTCGAGCAGGTCAACAAGGCGCTGCGGCTGGTCAAGGCGCAACTGCCGCCAGGCACAGCGCTGATTGGGTTTTGCGGCGCGCCGTGGACCGTCGCAACCTACATGGTGGGTGGCCAAGGGTCCTCGGACCAGGCCGCCGCGCGGCTGTGGGCCTATGCCGACCCGGATGGCTTTCAGCAGCTGATCGACCTGCTGGTGCAAACCTCCATCACCTACCTCTGCGGCCAGGTGAACGCTGGCGCCGATGTGTTGCAGATCTTCGATTCCTGGGCAGGTTCGCTGGCGTCCGACGAATTTCACTCCTGGGTGCTCGAACCAACCGTTCGAATCGTGGCAGGTGTGAAAGCGCGGCATCCCGATGTGCCGATCATTGGCTTCCCGCGGGGTGGCGCCGTGCATGCGCTAAACTACATCAAGGCAACGGGAATTGCAGGCTATGGCTGCGACACGGCGATGCCGATCACGTTGATGCGGTCACTGATTGCACAAATGGGGATAGCCGTGCAGGGCCATCTTGACCCGTTGCTGCTGCAGGTTGGGGGCGCGCGCATGGCAGAGCGGGTGGAAGAGCTGCTGGAATCGTTCGATCCGGCCCGGCACATTTTCAATCTCGGCCACGGCATCGTGCCACAGACGCCGCCTGAGCACGTTGCTCAGCTCGTCGAACTCGTGCGTAAAGGCTGAACAAGCATGGCCGCGCTGCTGGACAATCCAGGATTTCGCGCTGGTTTGGCGCTCGCGCTGACCGTGCTGCTGACGGCTGCCGCGATCCTTCTACTGGGCGATGGCGCTTACCCTTGGGTCAAGGCCGTGCACGTGATGGCGGTGATCGCCTGGATGGCGGGGCTACTGTATCTACCCCGACTGTTCGTCTATCACGCTGACGCCAAACCCCAGTCGGAGCTATCGGAAACGCTCAAGGTGATGGAACGGCGTTTGCTGACCATCATCATCAATCCAGCGATGGTGATCACTTGGGCACTGGGCCTGTATCTGGCAGTATCCGGCGGTTGGTTCAGTGGCAGCGGATGGCTGCATGTCAAGCTGCTGCTGGTCGTCATCCTCAGCGGCATCCACGGCCTGCTGTCCAAGGCGACGCGCGAGTTTGCCAACGACCGCAACACCCGCTCCGCCCGCTATTACCGCATCCTCAACGAGGTGCCTGCCCTACTGATGATCGGCATCGTCATCCTGGTGATCGTCAAGCCGTTTTAGCGGCTAATTCTGCGATAGAGTGCCGGTCTTTGCCAGCCGATCGGCAACGAGCGCAGCGGTGGCTTCGGCGGCAGCGGGGCTGTTGAGAGCGCGGTCGAGGCTGGTGGCAAGATCATTGGCACCGGCGCGGTTGCGGGCGATCGCGAGGTGGTAGCCGGTGATCGAAACGGGCCGCTCGCGCAGCTCAATGCCGGCCGTTGGATCGAGCGCGGCAATGGCGGCGCGCCCGGAGAACTCGTCCGTGTAGACCCACTCGACGCTGCCAGTCGCCAATTGCGCGAAACAGGCTTCCAGGTTCGGCTGGCGGATCAGCGTGATGCGCTCGTCCTTGACCCAGTTGCGGCCGCCGCCATCAAGGCCGCTGACATCGGCGCTGGCTGGCGCGCAGATCGCCCGGCCCACCGCCGCGTCATCGGCACTGAATTCAGGACCGCCGGGCTTGCCAAAGAAACCATTGATGACTTGGAAAATCGGCGCCGTGAACAGGAAATCCCGGCACAGCGGCGCATCCGTCGCTGACTCACATTTGGGGGCTCCCGCCACCAACACCGTATCAATGCCGCGATCCGTCTTCAGGCGCTCCAGATTAGCCGCCGTGTCGCTTTGCGCGGTGAGTTCGTCGGCAGTAACCGCATCGCCCGGCCGCCCGGCTTGCAGGCGCTTGCGCAGAACGTCGGCAAGCAGACCCTTGGCATTCGTGCCAGCTTCCATCAGGCCAGCCTGTGGCGTCGCCAGTATGGTGATCCGGGCAGGCAGCGCCACGGGTGAGGGCGGTTCGGCCTTCACAGTTGGCAGGGCCGGAGCGGCGGCAACCGCGATCGTCACGGTGGACGCAGCCGGCGCGGCAATTGCTGGCGGCGACACGATCGTTGCGGTGGTCGCTGGCCATGCCGTGGAGTCTGGGTCGAATAAATCGGCAGTGGGCGCGCTGGCGGATTGCGTTACTGCCACTGCCGCAGGCAACCGCGCGATCAGTGGCACAGCTGGCTCGTAGCGCTGCCAGCCCGCGACATCGGCGCGCGGGTCGATGCGTGACCACAAGCCGTTGGCGTCGCGTTCCTGCAGCCGGCCGATGGCGCCGAACAGCGCATCAATAAAGCCGTTCACAACGACAAACCGGGCATGGGTCTTGCGCCAGCCAAAGACAGCGAGAACGGTCGGCACCGTCAATGTCGTGATGCCTTCCGGCGGCACCAGCCCGGGCGCCTCGTCACCGCTGATAAGGCGGGTCTGGTACACACTGGCTAGAGCGGGCGACAACGTGATGGGCAGCAGCTTCAGGCCGACGTCCTTGCCAAGCCGGCGCTCCAGCGCCACGGCGCTGCGGTCGAGCGCTACCAGCGCCTGCACGTCGCCGCTCGCCAGCAGCGCTGCCGCCTGATCCCAGTCGGCGAATACCAGGGACGCCTCGATGCCGGCCAGCCCAAGGATAGTGCGCGCAGTGACATGACTGTCGCTGTCCTTGCCGATCACCACGACCTTGCGGTCGCGCAATTGCTCAAGGCTGGTGATGTCGTTGGTGGCGGCGATGAACACAGTTTTGTCGAGCAGCCGCGTGACATAACGCAACCGCCGCTTGGCTTCCGGCAGTTTGCCTTCCAGCTCCAGATAAGTCAGCACGTCGGCGTTGAGGATGCCGAGATCAATGCCGCGCAGATACAGCAGGTCGCGCACGCTGGTGGTGGCGCCATAGCCCATCACCGGCAGCAGCCGCAGCCGTCCGTCCTGGTCGACAGTCTCGGCCAATTCGCCGGCCAATTGCGTCACCAACCCGGAGCGCTCCGTCACGCCATCGGTCATCACCGTGACGGTACCCTCGTTGACGGCGTTACGAATGGATTTCTGGCCGCTGAGCTTTGCCGGCTTGGCCGATTGCGCGCGCGCGGCATCCGGCACGGCGACCGGCAGTGCAGCAAGCGACAGCGCAAACGCGAGCAAGACGATGGCCAGCAGGGGTTTTGGCATGCATACGCTCCGATGGCACTCCGGCATTGACGCACGAGATCGCCGGCTGCCGCAATTGTGACAAGTCACGCGCCTATATGGCGTTTCCGTGTCCGGAGCAGGTCGCGGGCCGAGTGCGGGCCGGCCTGTGGATCAGCACCCAAGACAGAGGCATTATGGCCAAGTTCGGGTCACGAAATTGGCTGAGTGTGTTGTAACAAAGATGCTCGATTGAGATGCCTGATTGACTGGCAAAGATCTGAGGGTCACGGTCGACGGTAAGGCTGTCGGACGACGCTGCGGCGTCTGACAGGTGAAATCGGGGCATGGTCATCACCGATCAGGCGCCGCCCGCCGGACGAGACGATTGTAACGCGTTGACGGGGGTTAGTCATGGGTTCGGTTCGCAGCCAAAAGCGCCGCATGGGCGCCAATCGCACGTGGGTTACGATGCTCTTAGGCGCGGCGTTGTTCGCCGGC
>JANNSA010000788.1:0-5187 GCA_031402115.1 Hyphomicrobiaceae bacterium
CGTCGGCCACCCGCTCGGCCATGAGCTGCGATGACATTGACAGCGGTAAGTGCAGCATCGCGCTGTCGACCGGCATCACCATGGCCTATGTGGAAACCGGCCCGGTGAACGGCCCCGCCGTCATCCTGATCCATGGCTTGACCGACAGCCTACGCTCTTGGTCACTGACCATGCGCGCGCTGCACCAGTCCAATCAGCAACTGCATATCCTGGCAATCGATCTGCGTGGCCATGGCGGGTCCAGCATGCCGGCTGACACTCACGCCGCCGCGCCGGAGGCCTGCTTCCGCCCCAGCGATTTTGCCGCCGACGTGATCGCCTTCATGCAGGCGAAGGGGCTCGCCTCGGCAACGTTGGTTGGCCACTCGCTCGGCACCTTCATCGCCCAGGAAATCGTTCTCAGCCATCCGCATCTGGTGGACCGCGCGGTCCTGGTTGCCGCCGCCATCAAGGGCGCCGGCAACGTGGCGTTGCATAACGTCGTATTGAATGAACTGGTGGAGGGCAGTTGGAAACGGACACTGGAAGCCCGGGGCGAGGTCTTCCCGGCTGGTGCATTCCACCTGACGCCCCTCGACGCCGACCCGGACGCGGAGCAATGGCTCGCCAGCAATTGGGTTGCCGACCCCACCGCTGATCCAGCCTTCCTGGCGGCCTATGTGCCCGAAACGGCACGGGTCAAGTTGGGCACCTGGATCGGTGCGACGCGGGCGCTGCTCGCGACCGACAATACGACTCGGTTCGCCCGCTGGAACACGCCGACCCTGGTGATCTGGGCGACCCAAGACGCGATCTTCCTTGAAGACCCGGATCAGTTCGAGTTGCGGCAGGCACTCGATGCTGCCGGCCGCGCGCATGGGCTGGTGCACTATTGGAAGCAGTATGGCACGAAGGCACTGCCAGCATCGGGTGCGCAAGCGGACGATCTCGGCCACAACGTGCCGTGGGCGGCGCCCGAGGCGATCGCCGCCGATGTCGCGGCATTCATCCGGACGGGTGCGCCAACGGCGGATCGGACGCGGTGGGACGACACGCAAGGGACTGGTCGGCTCGTGTGCGAGCGCGGCCAGTTAGATTCCGTGCGGTTAGGAGCCATCCATCAGAGTCCCTAACCCATGTGGCCACCGGCTCCTGGCTCATCGCCCGCTACCGCGGCAGATCCGTCTTGCCCATCAGCACCTTGTCGATGGCGTGGGCAGCTTGGCGGCCTTCGCGGATGGCCCAGACGACGAGCGACTGGCCACGCCGGATGTCGCCGGCCGCAAACAGCATGTCGTGGCCCCTGATGCGGTAGTCGCGATCGTCGGCGTCGAGGCCCTTGAAGCGGCCGCGCGCCGCGACCGGCAGCGCCAGCTCGGCGATCGGGCCGTCCTCCTGCGGGCCGCCAAAGCCCATGGCGAACAACACCAGGTCGGCCGGCAATTCGCCCTCGGAGCCGGTGACCGGCTTCAGCCGTGCGTCGACGCGGGTGAATTGCAGCGCCTTGACCTTGCCCTTGTCACCAGCGAAGCCCGTCGTGGCGATCGAATACTCAACCTGCGCGCCCTCAGCTTGGCTGGAGGAGACGCGGAGCTTCAAGGGCCAGTGCGGCCAGCTCAACACCTTGTTTTCCTTGCTCGGCGGCTGCGGCATGATTTCCAGCTGCGTCACCGATTTGGCGCCCTGGCGGAAGCTGGTGCCGATGCAGTCCGAGCCGGTGTCACCGCCGCCAATCACGATCACATGCTTGCCCTTAGCGGAGACCTCGTCGGATTTCTTGCCGCCCTTCTCGCCCGAGACCCGCCGGTTCTGCTGCGGCAGAAAATCCATGGCGAAGTGCAGGCCATCGAGATCGCGCCCGGGCGCCTCGGCGAACAGATCGAACGGCTTTTCCGAACCGCCAGCAAACAGCACGGCATCATGCCCGGCTTGCAGTTTGGCGACAGTCACGTCGCGCCCGACATTGACGTTGCAGTGGAACGTGACGCCCTCGCCTTCCATTTGCGTGACGCGCCGATCAATGACCTGCTTCTCGAGTTTGAAGTCGGGGATGCCATAGCGCAGCAGCCCGCCCGCCTTGGCATTGCGCTCGTAGACGTGCACGTCATGCCCGGCGCGGCCGAGTTGCTGCGCGGCGGCGAGGCCAGCCGGCCCGGAGCCAACAATGGCGATGCGCTTGCCGGTCTTGACGGCGGCCGGCTGCGGCGCGGCCCCAAGTGCCAGTGCCCGGTCAGCAATGGCGCATTCGATGGTTTTGATCGCGACCGGGCTGTCTTCCAAGTTCAGCGTGCACGACGCCTCGCACGGCGCCGGACAAACCCGGCCAGTGACTTCCGGGAAGTTGTTGGTGGAATGCAGATTGCGCGCTGCCCGCTCCCAATCACCCTTGTAGACAAGGTCATTCCAATCCGGGATCTGATTGTTCACCGGACAACCATTGTGGCAATAGGGAATGCCGCAATCCATGCAGCGCGCAGCTTGTTTGGTAACTTCGCCTTCGGGCAGCGGCTGCACGAATTCCTTGAAGTGCTTCACGCGTTCCGTTGCCGGCTCATAGCTACGCTCGGCGCGGTCGAATTCGAGGAAGCCGGTGATCTTGCCCATAGGATTGGTCTCTCAGGTCGTGGCAATGGTGGGGAGCGGCGTCAGGCCGAGTTGAAGTTCACAACGGGCGATCCAGGCTTGGACGTGCGGACGGCGCGCAAGGTCGTAGCCGCCCTCCGGGGCCAACCGCGTGTAGGCCAGCAGGGCAATGTCGGCAATCGTCAGCCCGCCGCCAACCAAATAGGGGCGGCTCAGCAAGTCCCGTTCAAGTCGATCCAGAGCCGACTCGGCCTTATCGACACGCCATGGCTCGCGCTTGCTGAAGGGTTGCTGCAGATAGACAACCTGATAACGCGTCGTCGCAACATACGGTTCGTGGCTGTACTGTTCCCAGAACAACCATTCGTCGATCTTGGCTTGCGTAAAGCCGTCGTCGGGCAGCAGCGCCGAACCGCGCGCCAGATAGCCGATGATGGCGTTCGATTGCGTCAGCGTGCGGCCGTCCGGCCATTCCACCGCCGGCACCTGGCCGCTTGGGAACTTGGCCAGGTATTCGCGGTTGCGGCTTTCGCCGAGCATGATGTCGATTGGTGTCCAGGTATAGGGCAAGCCGAGCACGTCGGCGGTCCATTTGACCTTGAGGCAATTGCCGGAGTTTGTGTCGCCGTAGATTTTCATCGCCGCTCCGGTCCCGCATACGCCCGCTCAACCTTGGCAATCCGCAGTTCGTAGTGCTCGTACCAGCGCTCCATGCCGAGGCGTTGCGCCACCAAATGCTCGGCGACGGCCTTCCAGTTGGCGATGTCGGTTTCGGTCCGCCAGTACGACACCGTGATGCCGAGCCCGTCGTCGCCACGCGCGCTTTCGGCGCCAAGGCAGCCGGGTTGCGCCAGCGCCATGTCCACCATGCGATCGGACATGGCGGCGTAACCATGATCGCCTGCGGTGCGCTGCGATGAGAAGATCACGGCATAGTAGGGCGGCGCAGGGGTGTTCGCGAATCCCGACGGCACAGTTATCTCCCCCTCACTGGCATTCCGATTTCGAGAACGCCGAAGCCGGTCGTATCGGCCGATTGGCGCTTGGCCATCTCCTGCAGCACCTTTTTGTATTCGACGGGCATGACCTTCTTGAACTTGCGGCGCTCTTTGTCCCAATTTTCGAGGATCGTGCCGGCGCGGCCAGAATTGGTGTAGCGGCGGTGGTTCTCGATCAGCAGACGCAAGCGTTCGGCGTCGTTGCTGGTCATGTCGGCCATGATGTCGACCAGTCCGTGGCTTTCCAGGTCAAGCCCATGCCGCGACTTGCGCTCGGACGCCTCGGCCTCGGCCGGCACTGGTTCCAGGTCGATCATCGCCAGATTGCAGCGGCTCTCGAAGCGGCCATCGACGTCGTAGACATAGGCGATGCCGCCGGACATGCCAGCCGCGAAGTTGCGGCCGGTCTGGCCGAGTACGACGACGACGCCACCAGTCATGTACTCGCAGCCGTGATCGCCAGTGCCTTCGACCACGGCAATGGCGCCCGAATTGCGCACCGCGAACCGCTCACCGGCGACACCGCGGAAGTAGCACTCGCCGGTTATGGCACCGTACAGCACGGTGTTTCCGACGATGATCGATTCTTCCGGCACGAAGCCCGGATTGGCCGATGGCCGCACGATCAGTTTGCCGCCGCTGAGGCCCTTGCCGACATAATCGTTGGCCTCGCCGACCAGATCGAGTGTCACGCCCTTGGCGGCCCAAGCGCCGAAACTTTGCCCGGCGGTGCCTTCCAACGACACCCAGACCGTGTCATCGGGCAGGCCTGCATGACCATGCAGCTTGGCGATGCGGCCCGACAGCATGGCGCCCACTGCCCGGTCACGGCTGGATATCCTCGCGCTGATCTTGACTGGCTTCTTCTTGTCGAGGGCCGATTTGGCTTCCTTGATGAATTGCCGGTCGAGCACCTTCTCAAGGCGATGGTTCTGCCTTTCGGAGTTCCAAATGGCGACGCTGGCCGGCATTGCCGGCTTGTGGAACAGCCGCGAGAAATCAAGACCGTTAGCCTTCCAATGCGAGATCGCGTGTTCCTTATCGAGATACTCGATCTGCCCAATCATTTCCGTGAATGTGCGGAAGCCCAATTGCGCCATCCACTCGCGCACTTCCTCGGCGACAAAGAAGAAGTAGTTTATGATGTGCTCGGGCTGACCTTGAAAGCGCTTGCGCAGCACCGGGTCCTGCGTCGCGACGCCGACCGGGCAGGTGTTGAGATGGCACTTGCGCATCATGATGCAGCCAGCCGCGATCAGGGGCGCGGTGGCGAAGCCGAATTCGTCAGCGCCGAGCAGCGCGCCGATCACGACGTCGCGTCCGGTGCGGAAACCGCCGTCGACCTGCACCACGATGCGGCTGCGCAGCCGCTCGCGCACCAGGGTCTGATGGGTTTCGGCCAACCCGATTTCCCAGGGCGAGCCGGCATGCTTGATCGAGGTCAGGGGCGAGGCGCCGGTGCCGCCCTCAAAACCCGCGATGGTGACATGGTCGGCGCGCGCCTTGGCAACGCCGGCGGCCACGGTGCCGACGCCGATTTCGGAGACCAGCTTGACCGAGACCTGGCCATCGGGGTTGACGTTCTTCAGGTCATAAATCAGCTGCGCCAGATCTTCGATCGAATAGA
>JANNSA010000789.1:0-42434 GCA_031402115.1 Hyphomicrobiaceae bacterium
CACCACGCCGCAACGGAGTTGCGTGTCAATACCTTGTCTCACTCGCCGGGAGCGCTCATACTCTCGCCCCATGAAACTAGACTCCAAATATTTCGACAGCATCCGTGGCAAGCCAGGCCGCGCTGAACCTGTCGCGCCCGAGGCGCCGCGCTGCAACTGGGCGAAGTGCGAGGAAGCGGGCACGCATCCGGCGCCGATGGGGCGTGGCCACGAGGGCCGCTACTTCAAGTTCTGCTTGGCGCATGTGCAGGCCTACAACAAGTCCTACAACTACTTTGTCGGCATGAGCGACGGCGCCGTGGAAGCGTTCCAAAAGGATGCCGCGACCGGCCACCGGCCTACCTGGAAGGTCGGCGAGAACGGTACGGCGCCCGGCGCCGAGCAGGATTTGAGATTGCAGCGAGCCCGTGAAAAGTTCACGCGTGGCAATCGCTTCTCGATGATGGATTCCGATGGTGACGAAACGCCGCGTGAGCGCAACCGCACCAGCAATCCCGTGATCGGCAACATGGCGCGTAAGTCGCTTGAACAGCTCAATCTGACCGCCGGCGCCGCCAAGGCCGAGATCAAGCATCGCTTCAAAGACCTGGTGAAGCGGCACCATCCCGATGTGAATGGCGGCGACAAGCGATCCGAGGAGCGGTTGCGCGAGATCATCCAAGCCTATAATTATCTTAAGCAAGCCGGCTTCTGCTGAGGGAAGGCAGGGCGCGCGAGGCGTCAGGCGGCCAAGCATGTCGTCGGACGCGGCGATTTTCAACCACTGGAATGAGTGACGATGAGCCAAGCCCAAGCAGGGTCCGCCCCCGGCATGCCCGACACCACTATCGCGGTGCGCACGACTTTCGGCATCGACAGCGATCTGGAGGTGCCGGCCTACAGCAAAGGGTCGGAGCATGTGCCGGATTTCGATCCGGACTATTTGTTTGATCGCACGACGACGCTGGCAATCCTGGCTGGCTTTGCGCACAACCGCCGTGTCATGATTCAGGGCTATCACGGCACTGGCAAGTCGACGCATATCGAGCAAGTCGCTGCACGGCTGAACTGGCCGTGTATCCGCGTCAATCTCGACAGTCACATCAGCCGCATCGACTTGGTCGGCAAGGATGCGATCGTCGTCAAGGACGGCAAGCAGATCACGGAGTTCCGCGAGGGCATCCTGCCCTACTGCCTGCAAACCAACACCGCGCTGGTCTTCGACGAGTACGACGCTGGCCGGCCGGATGTGATGTTCGTGATCCAGCGCGTTCTGGAAGTCGCCGGCCGTCTGACCTTGCTCGATCAGTCAAAAGTGATCCGGCCGCACAAGGCATTCCGTCTGTTCGCCACCACCAACACCATCGGCCTCGGCGACACGTCAGGCCTGTACCACGGTACGCAGCAGATCAATCAGGGCCAGATGGATCGCTGGTCAATTGTCACAACGCTCAACTACTTGCCGCACGACGCCGAGGCCAAGATCGTGCTGTCGAAGGTCAAATCCTTTAACAAGAAGGGCAAGCAGGCGCTCGTGTCCTATATGGTGCGGGTCGCTGATTTGACGCGTAACGCCTTCATGAACGGCGACCTGTCCACGGTCATGAGCCCGCGCACGGTCATCACTTGGGCCGAGAATACGGACATCTTCAACGACATCGGCTTCGCCTTCCGCCTCACCTTCCTCAACAAGTGCGATGAACTCGAACGGCCGCTGGTCGCCGAGTTCTACCAACGCTGTTTTGGCGAGGAACTGCCGGAGAGCGCGGTCAACGTGGCGATGAGTTGAAGGGGGCGCGCGGCTAACATGATTTCGCTGGCCGGACACGACGTCGTTCTCAACGCTCGACTGTGGTAGGAATGGCTTTCCGAACACCAATGAGTTCCTAGCGATGGCACAGGATTCCGCGACGAAGTCGGTCGGCAAGCCACCGGCGCGATACGAAGATGACTTCTACACTTGGCTCTTGGAACAGGTGGCGCTGCTGCGGGCGGGTCGGCTCACTGAAATCGATGCGTTGAATGTTGCCGAGGAATTGTCAGACGTGGCGAAGTCCGAGTATCGGTCCCTCGAAAGCGCCTTCGCCGTCCTTGCCCAGCACCTCCTGAAGTGGGATCACCAGCCCGAACGGCGCTCGCGCAGTTGGTTTTTGACCATGCGGGAGCAACGGCGACGGGTCGGTAAGATCCTCAGGGACAATCCGGGGCTCAAGGCACGGCTAGCCGAAGCGATCACCGATGGCTACGCCGATGGGCGCGACCGGGCGTTGAGCGAATCACAACTCGCTGACGACGCATTCCCGGAAACATGCCCGTATGAACTGGCGGACCTGATGGAGCGCACCTTCGACATGGAAGCCCCGTAAGGGCAAATGCCGAAAACCAGCTCATCGCGCCCAAGGAGCGTGCGCGCTAGGCGATGGGATCGGTCAGCCAGGCAAATTCTTGCCAGTTGCCCGATCACTTGCTTGGACGTGACACGTCAATACAGCGCTTTTAACCGTTAGTTCCGCCCAACACCACGTCACGCCGATCCGGACCTCAGCCCCATGCCCGCACCCGTTAACGCCACCACCTCGCAGCCGACCAAGCAGCGCAAGGAAGCGCCGACCGAGCCGCTGAAGCGCGTGCTCGGCCTGACGGTGCGCGCGGTCGCTGCCGATCATGATGTGACTGTCAGTTTCGCGCCTGGGCAGCCGATCCTGGAAGGCAAGACCGTGCGGCTGCCGGAGCCGCCGCGCACGCCGAATCGCAATGACATCGCCGTGCTACGCGGCCACGCGGATTCGCTGGCGCTGACGCTCGCTTGCCATAACCCGAAAATGCACCAGAAACTGGCGCCGGCCGCCGGCCCTGCGCGCGTGGCGTTCGAGGCGGTCGAGCGGGCACGTGTGGAGGCATTCGGCGCCAACCGCATGCAAGGCATGGCCGGCAATCTTGCTGCCAAAACTGAGTCTGTGTACGGCGCTGCGCGCTTTGCCGACATCACGCGGCGCGAGGATGCGCCTTTGGAAGACGCGCTCGCCTTGATCGTGCGCGAGCGGTTGACGGGTCAAGCGCCCCCCCTCGCGGCACAGCGCATGGTCGACCTGTGGCGGCCGTGGATCGAGGAGCGGGCTGGCGGGACCCTGACGGATCTCAAGATCGTCGCCGATGATCAGCGCAAGTTCGCGCGCGCCATGGGCGATGTGCTGCGGGCGCTGGAACTGCTCGATGAGGCGCAGTCGGGCGAGGAGGAGGGCGCCGAGGGCGATCCGGAGGACGATCCCGAGCAGGAGTCGTCGGAGTCAGCGGATCAGGGCGAGCGCTCGGAGCAATCCGAGGCAACTTCCGAGCAGGACATGTCGCCCGGCGAGGATGGCGAAGACAGCCAGATTTCCGAACAGGGCGACACCGACGCGTTCGATATTGATGTCGATGGCGACGATGACGCCGATTCCGACCGGCAGCGGCCCAACACCAGCGTGCTCAATGATCCGGAGCGCTTTGGTTACAAAGTGTTTTCCAGCAAGCATGACGAGGAACAGAACGCCGAGGATTTGTGCTCGCCAGAAGAATTGGAGCGCTTACGAGCTTTTCTCGACAAGGAACTGCGCAATCTGTCGAGCGCGGTCTCGCGCCTTGCCAACCGCCTGCAGCGCAAGCTGTTGGCACAGCAGAGCCGAGGCTGGGATTTTGACCTTGAGGAAGGCGCTCTCGACGCCGCGCGGCTGACGCGCATAATCATTGATCCGTTCGCGCCCTTGTCGTTCAAGCGCGAGCGCGACACGGATTTCCGCGACACGGTGGTGACGCTACTGATCGACAATTCCGGCTCGATGCGCGGCCGGCCTATCATGGTCGCGGCCTGTTGCGGCGAGATCCTGGCGCGCACATTGGAGCGTTGCGGCGTCAAGGTTGAAATTCTCGGCTTTACGACCAAGGCTTGGAAGGGCGGACAGGCGCGTGAGGAATGGCTGGCCAAGGGCAAGCCTGCCGCGCCCGGCCGCCTCAACGATCTGCGGCACATCATCTATAAATCTGCTGATGCGCCGTGGCGCCGCGCCCGTCGCAACCTGGCGCTGATGATGCGCGAAGGGCTACTGAAGGAAAACATCGACGGCGAGGCGCTGACCTGGGCACACCGCCGCATTCTGGCGCGGCCTGAGCAGCGGCGCATCTTGATGATGATTTCCGATGGCGCGCCGGTCGATGATTCGACGCTGTCCGTGGACTCGGGCTCCTATCTGGAGCACCGTCTACGTCAGGTGATCCACGAGATCGAGACGAAGTCTCCTGTTGAATTGATCGCGATCGGCATCGGTCACGACGTCACCCGTTACTACAAGCGCGCCGTCACCATCACCGACCCAAGCGAGCTGGCCGGTGCCATGACCGACAAACTCGTCGAGCTGTTCGAGGAGACGCGGTAGCGGGGCAGCCAACAGCCCGCAACCAACCTGCGGAAACGTTGCCTCGTCGTCTTCGAACCGTGTGCACCTCTGGCGCATCGCGGCGTCGGAGACGTAGTCCCGTAGGGCGCAATAGGCCTGCTTTAGGCCGTTTTGTACCCTACGAGTGAGTGGTGGCTTAGGAAACGAAGTGCCAGACGCACCGCAATCAGTTGACGACGACGCCCGCAGGCAGCTTCGCCTTAATGTCGGTGACCATCTTCATCAGCTTGGCGACTTCGCCGCGCAAGTTATCGCGCTCTGATGCTGCAGCGGCGAGCTGAGTGGCGAGATCAGCAGCTTTTGCAACGGCGGAGTCGCGCTCAGTCGTCACCTCTGTGACTTGCGCGCCCGACTTGGTCGACGACATCATTGCCGTGTCGCGTTCCTTGAGGGCGGCGGCCAGCGCGGCGGCAGCCTCATTCTTGCGCAATGCGGCATAGGCCGCGACTTCCTGAACGTCGGCCTTCGCAGTCACCGCCTCGGCCTGCGCTGCTGCAATATCGGCCACCGCCTTGTCGCGTTCGCCCATCAACGCCGCTAGCTTGCCTTCAAGTTCGCCGGCCATGCCCTTGGCCTTATCGCGATCGCTGGTCAGCGATGCGATTTGAGCAGCAACTTCCTCGACCTTGCCTTGCATCTGCTTCGTGGAACCAGTTGCGGCGGTCAGTTGCGCCGCCAGCTCATCAGCCTTCGCCTTCAACGTGTCGCGCTCCGCGGTGATCGTCTTGGCAGTCTCGCTGAGCTGTGTCACGGCGCCGCGCTGCGTGCGCGCATCCTGGCTCGAACTCCAGCCGAACAGGATGCCAAGCACTGCTGCAATCGTGGCGACAATGGACGTCATGTTCCAGCGGGACGGGGTCGTGGGGGTATCGGCCATCGGCGGGCTCCCTTTGGGTGGCGTGGTGGACGGCTTGAACGGTGCGTTTCGGCAGAATTGTCGGACATGAAAACTGTAGCGGGTCACAGGCGACGGTCAAGACCGCTAGTCAGGCTTGATGTTGACAGAGTGACAGCCGTCTCAGATCCGGGCGAAGTGCGGCCGGAAGCCTTTGCCCATATTGGCGGCCGGGAAGGACCCCTCAGTCAGATAGCGATCATGGCAGCGCTTGAGCGCCTTGGCATCCAGGGTGACGCCAAGTCCTGGTCCCGCTGGCACGGCCACGCGACCGTTCTTCGGCACGAATGTGCCCTCGGCAACCACGTCATCAGCATACCATCGGAACAGCGTCTGGCTCGGCTCGCGCACATGCTCCATGGCAGCGGATACATGCAGATATGCGGCGCTGCCAACGCTGGTCTCGCCGGAATGGAAGCGGAAACCGACGTCGAACAGTTCACAGGCGCGGATGAAATCCATGGTCCGGCGGATGCCGCCCAATTCGTTGAGATTGGTGACGATAGTGTCAGGCGCGCGTAGCTGCACTGCCTTGGGCAAGTCGATTATATGGGCCGAGAACGACGCAGGCGTATGCTGGCGGAGCTGTGCCATCTCTTCATACGTCTCAACCGGCTCCTCGTAATAGTGGATCACGTAAGGATCGAGCCGCCGCATCGCCTCGCGCGCCGTTGCCACCGTCCAGCCACCGTTAGCGTCGAGCTGCAGCTTGCGGTCGCCAATTGCAGCGCGGATCTCGCGCACCATGGCAACTTCTTCATCCAGCGTAACGGTGGCGACTTTGCCTTCAAACACGTCCGAACCGTGCTGCTCCACCATGCGACCGCAATAGCGCGCCACTTCCAAGCCGGTCGCCTCGCCTTTCTCCTTGAGGCCGGGCAACCGGAAAGCAAAGTACTCGGTCAGCGCGATCTCCTGGCGGACGGCGCCGCCGAGCAGGGTCACCAGTGGCACATTGGCAGCGCGGGCGCGCGCGTCCCAGAGTGCCATCTCGATGCCGCCAAAAGCGCGGCGCAAGGCCAGGATGTTGCCCCACGGCGTGTAGCGGTTGCCCGGCACGCAGGTGCGTTCGGCAATCGACACCTCGCGGATGTCGAGCCCGATCAGCCGCTCCTTGAACTTCAGGATGTCGGCGGACCGGTCACCATCGGCGCATTCGCCGAGGCCGGTGACGCCTTCGTCAGTCACCACTTCGACGATAGTCTTGGTCAGCGAAGCAGTGGAGCCGTAGCTGAAAACGTAAGGCGCCGTGAACGGGATGTTGACCGGCGTCGCGCGGATATCAGCGATCTTCATGGTAAGCCCTGTCGATCAAGTCGTGGCGCGCGCGACGGCCTGTTCGGCGATTGGCCGCTCGTTGATGGGCAGATGCACGATCGCGGCGACAATGCCGAGTGCAATGTTCATCCACCACATCGGGTCATAGGTGCCGAACTGATCGTGGGAGTAGCCGCCGAGCCAGACGCCAAGGAAGCTGCCAACCTGATGGCTGAAAAAGACGATGCCAAACAACGTCGCCATGTAACGCACGCCGAACACCTGCGCGACTAGGCCCGATGTCAGCGGCACTGTGGATAGCCAAAGTATGCCCATTACCGCCGCGTAGAGCAAGATGACGAGTTCAGTCTTCGGTGCCATCAACAGGGCGACGGTCGCGATGGACCGGCCAAGATAGATGGCACTCAGGCCCCACTTCTTGCTGTAGCGCTGCCCAAAGGCGCCGGCTCCGAGCGAGCCTGCGATGTTGAACAGCCCGACCAGGGCGATGGCAGCCGCACCAACATAGGTTGGCAGGCCAAGGTCACTCACATAAGCGGGATAGTGGACCGTGATGAAAGCAACCTGGAAACCACAGACAAAGAACCCTGCTGTCAGCAGCACAAAACCCTGATTGCCAAACGCTTCTGTGACCGCCGCGCCCATGGTTTGTTCGGCCGCCTTGCGTCCGCCCGAACCCACCTCGTTGGGCAACATGAAGACCAGCGGGATGATGATGAACGAGGTGGCCGACAAGAAGAGCAGCGTCTCGAACCAGCCAACATTGCTGATCATAGCTTGTGACAGCGGCGAGAACACCACCTGTCCCATGGAGCCAGCTGCAGTGCCAAGCCCCAGTGCAAACGAGCGCCGCTCAGGCCCAACGACACGCGCAATCGATGCGAGCACCAGAGAGATGCCGGTGAAAGCGATGCCGAGCCCGGTGACGACACCGCCCATGAGATGCAGCATCAGGCTGGAAGACGCGAAGGCCATACCCAGCAACCCGAGCCCATAGAGCACTGCGCCGCCCGCCAACACGCGCGAGGGACCAAACCGGTCAGCCAGGACACCTGCAAAGGGCACGCCGATGCCCCACAGCAGGTTCTGGATCGCCATGGCGAGCGAGAAGGTCTGGCGGTCCCAGTCGCGCGCGACTGTCATCGGCTCGAGGAACAGACCGAAGCTGGCGCGCACGCCAAAACCGATCAGCGCGATCAGGCAACCAGCAATGAGGACGGCAGTCAGCGTGCGCAGCAGAGGAGTGTTGGTAGTCGTGCCGGCCATGCTTTGCTCCAAGGCTTGGGAGATGAGCTTGCCATAAGCGGCCAATGGCGGAAAGACGATGCCAAAGCGCGCAGCAACTGCCTACTTACCCGGTGAAACAGGCGAGACCTACGCGGCTTGCTCAGCTATGACCCTCAAAAGAAAACCAAGAGTGGTGCAGTCCAATGACTGAGCAACAGCCTATTCACATCGTCGGCGGCGGACTAGCGGGCAGCGAAGCGGCCTGGCAGGCGGCCAGTGCCGGCGCGTCCGTGATCCTGCACGAGATGCGGCCGGAGCGCGGCACCGAGGCGCATAAGACGGATGGACTGGCTGAACTAGTCTGTTCCAACTCGTTCCGTTCCGATGACGCGATCAACAACGCGGTCGGTCTGCTGCATGAGGAAATGCGGCGGCTCGGCTCCCTGGTGATGCGGGCGGCCGACGCGCACAAGCTGCCGGCCGGCGGAGCGTTGGCCGTCGACCGCGATCTGTTCTCCGGGGAAATCACGCGAGCGATCAGTGCGCATCCCAACATCACAATCGCGCGCGGCGAGGTGGCAGGCCTGCCACCTGCCGACTGGCAGCACGTCATCATCGCCACCGGGCCGCTGACGTCACCAGCATTAGCTGCTGCAATTGGTGGCCTGACGGGCGAGGGCGAGCTGGCCTTCTTCGACGCCATCGCGCCGATCGTCGCGCACGAGACGGTCGATATGGATCAGGCCTGGATGCAGTCGCGTTATGACAAGCCGGGCCCCGGCGGCACGGGCGCCGACTACATCAACTGCCCGCTCGACAAGGCGCAGTACGAGGCCTTCATCGATGCGCTGCTAACGGGCGACAAGACCTCGTTCAAGGAGTGGGAGGCCACGACACCATACTTTGACGGCTGCCTGCCGATTGAAGTGATGGCGGAGCGCGGCCGCGAGACGCTGCGCCATGGCCCGATGAAACCGGTCGGCCTGACGAACAAGCACAAGCCGACGGAGAAGGCCTATGCCATCGTGCAATTGCGCCAGGACAATGCGCTCGGCACTTTGTGGAACATGGTCGGCTTCCAGACCAAACTCAAATATGCCGAGCAGCAACGCATCTTTCGCATGATCCCCGGTTTGCAGAATGCCGAATTCGTTCGGCTCGGCGGCTTGCACCGCAACACTTTCCTGAACAGTCCCAAACTGCTCGATGGCCAGTTGCGGCTGAAGGTTGAGCCGCGCCTGCGCTTCGCCGGCCAGATCACCGGCTGCGAGGGTTATGTCGAGTCTGCCGCGATCGGGCTGATGGCCGGGCGATTGGCGGCGGCCGAATGCGCCGGCACGAACTTGACGATGCCGCCGCACACAACAGCACTCGGCGCACTGATCAATCACATCACCGGCGGCCACATTGTCACTATCGACAACGGCCCCGGCTCGTTCCAGCCGATGAACGTCAATTTCGGCCTGTTCCCGCCAATCACCGCGCCCGTCTCCGAAGGCGGCAAGCGCCTGCGCGGCCCGGAGAAGTCAGTTGCCCGAAAGCGCGCGCTGACCGCCCGCGCGCTGGCAGACCTCGGGCAATGGATGGGCTGATCCGATTGCACCCCCCGTGAATTGAACGCACAACGCGGTACTGCCATCGACAGCGAACACCTGAGTGACGGGGTCCAACCCTTTGTACCGGTGCGATCACTCGACGATCACGTCGAAGCCGCCATAGATCATCCGCTTGTCATCGAATGGCATGGGGTTGACATCGGGTTGCATGCGCGGGTCAGCCATGACCTTCGCGTTGCTGGCATCGCGGGCGGCGCGTGATGGCCAGCCGACCCAGGAGAACACCACGGTTTCGTCAGGTGCCTGGTTCACCACCATGGGGAACGACGTGAGATTACCTTCCGGCACTTCATCGCCCCAGCATTCCGTGACGGCGAGTGCGCCGTGCTCCTTGTAGACCACCGCGCCAGCCTGGGCGAGCTTGAGATTGGCGGTCGGCACGGCGATGACGAAACCATCGATGTAGGTCATGATGCTTTGCCCTATTGAATTGAATGGATGAACAGCATCTCGCGACACCGCCGCTTGGCTCCGATCGAAGCGCCGGTCCCTATGTCGTCGCTGCCAGATAAGTCTCGATGATGCGCCGGCTGTTGCCCCAATCCATGGCGCCGCCGTGCCCGCCGTGGATCACGCGCGGTGCTAGCTGCAGCAAGCGCTGGAGAGACCGCCGATTGTCGGCGCGATTGGAACCGGGCAGCGTGTCGAGCGGCTCGCCGTCGTAAACTGCATCACCGCTGAACAGGACGCGGGCCTCGGCGTCCCACAAGCCAATCTGGCCAGGAGAGTGGCCAGGCAAGTGCAACACTTCGAATTGACGGTCGCCCAGGTCGATAATTGCGCCTGCATCAATCGCTTTAACCTGAGGGGCGCGCAAGCGGTAGCCGGAGGCCGTGAACGCAGCGAATGGCAGGGCCGTGATGATCGCCCCGGTCATGTCAGGGTCGCCGGCCAGCAATGTCGTGATATCGAGGATGTTGTAGTCCCGACTTGCCAGCGTCACAGCCGGATCAAGCGCCGCCAAGCCCGCAGCCTCGGCGCGGTGGCAAAGCGTCAGCGGCCATTCATGCAACGCGCCAATATGATCAGCATGAGCGTGGCTGGCGACGACAATGGTGGGCTCAATGCCGCGCGCCTTCAAGACCGGTCGCAACGGCACCACACCATTGCCGCCGTCAATTAGGAGGCACTGGTCGCGCCCCTCGATGACAAACATGTTGGCGCGCATGAACTCGACAACATGCGGTTCGACAATGCGGGTGATGCCCGCGTCAAGCTGCTGAAAGTCGTACCAGTTTTCCACCGCCGTCAGTGCCCGCACGTGCGCCTCATTGCCTATCGCGCCTCGTCGTGGGCTCACGTTATCGGCGCGCCCGGTGTGAAGCGAACGCGTGGAACCCAAGCCCGCGATCTAGTTTAGGGCACAATCCAAAGCATCGCCAATTCATTCAACGGCCCATGACGGCCGAGGCCAGATTGGCGCGCAATGACGAAAGCCAGTGAACACCCTTTTGGATCGCCGGGGCCAAAGAGCCGTTGCTGTCCAATGACGCGAGGGAATCGATCATGCGCTCGAACGATGGCAGCAACGACGACGCACGGGGAACTTGTGCGTAGGCACTGCGCGCCAGCCGCTCAATTTCGGCTTGCGTCGTGGATGCCCGATTGGACAGATTTTCCAGACTCCAATCACCGGGCCGCACCACCGGCGAACGGCCCGTCAGCATGCCCCGCGGAACAAAAACAACCGCAATCGCGGCACCTATAACGACCGCAATGCCGACGGCGAGCATGGGGTTGGATCGAACGCCATCACGCAGACCCTCCAACGCACGCTCAGTGCCTTGCGCTGCAGCAGCGGCTGCTCTTCCCGCGCGGTCAGCGACGACTGCTTGCAATTGAGCTACCACCTCAGCGAGCTCAGCACGCAAGGCCGCGAATTCCGTTTCGTCGTCAATGCTGTCACCCCGCAGCCCGGTTTGCGGGGGCAGAGCGGCAATGCCGTTGGAACCGAAGGATTGGCGAGCGGGGTCTTCTAGCATGACGGCCTCCCAGTCACTGCGTCGGATGACGCGGATGTCACGCCTCCAGAACGCCGCCAGGTGCCGGATTGTTCCATGCGCCGCTGATGGAACCGATTGCCCGGTCGCGGCGTTGTGTTGCCGTGATCCTTTGATCTGCAAACCGCGAACACTTGGAGGCTCCCGCATGCACCAGGCATCGGAAATGGACGGCACCGCCCCGCAGTCTGAGGCGTCTCGTAAGATGCGCACGGATGTTGAGGCGTTGCGTCAGGACATCGGCAATCTGGCCAGCTCCGTCAGCCAGCTGGCGAGTGAAACTGTCGGAGCCGCTGTTGGCGACGCGCAGGCCATGGGTGAACGCAAGCTCAGTGACCTCGAAACAGCGGTGCGACACAACCCAACCCAAGCCGCGATGATCGCTGTCGGATTGGGCTTTGTGCTTGGCTTGGTCTTGACCCGTTGAGTGACAAAACTCAACACCCGCAAATGTGACCTAGAAGGACTTTGGACCATGGCTAACCTGTATGAGAACGAACGCAACAAGAGTGGCGCCGGCTTCGCGCCGGCAGACAACATGAGTGCCTCGGGCATGGCGCAGCAGGCCGGCGAAGCCATCACCGAGGTGGCGGGGCGCGCCCAGGAAGTAGCGATCGACCAGATCGACAGGCTGGCGGATATGATCCGGCGTAAGCCCCTGCAGGCGACCGGCATTGCAGCGGGCATAGGCTTTGTGTTGGCGTTGCTCGCCCGCCGCTAAGGCAATGCCGATGAGTGCAAATGCCGTCTTGAATGCCCGCTTACGGCGCGCGTTCGAGCCGGCATTTGCCTTTGCAATCTTCCGCGATGGAGGGCAATCCAATGCTCGGTTTTCTGATGCGATACGCGGCCAGCCGCGCGACTGAAGGCGCTGTGACAGCCGTCTCACGCACTGTTGTCTGGAGCGCTCTGGCATTCTTCCTGTTCGGCGTCGGCACTATCTTCGCGCTGATCGTCGCGTTCTGGTTCCTTGACGCACTCCTGGACCCACGCGCCGCTGGACTACTGATCGTGCTGTTCTGCTTTGTCGCAGGATTGATTTGCTTGGTTGCCCCCCGATTCTTCAACCAATTAGATCAGGCACGAAAGCCGGACGCGGGCGCGGGCGCGGCAGTCACGGAAACCTTGGCCGCAGCGCAAGAGGAAGTCGGTGACGCGGTCGACTACTTTGGTCCGATCCGCGTGCTTGGCAGTGCCTTCATGTTCGGCTTCGGCGTGGCGCGCACCCTACGGCGCTAACGCTCATCCGGCTTGGTGAGAATGCGGGTGGCGGCGCGGGTGGCGCCGCTGATCTGCGACCACAGCGTCGTCCATTTCCAGCCCGGCATAGACTGGCGCAGTTGACGGACCAAGCGGGCGCGTTGCGCTTCCGGCACTAACTCGACGATTTTCACCCAGACTTGTTCAATATTGTAGCCCGCATCCGGGATCAGTAGGCTGACCGGCACTATGTGGTCTTTGCCAACCTTAAGGTCGCGACTGATTTCTGCAATCGCGGCAAGGATGGAAGCAATTTTTGGATTTCCCGTGTTGGCCATGTCGTAGGGCGGTTCCCATTCCTTGAGTGGCCGCAGGCGGTCAATATGCGTGACAACCACCAGGATTGGCGACGGCAACCGGTCCGAATGCGCGGCGAAGTGCACGCGAATGGCGCTAAGCGCTTGCTGATCGACGTCGCGGTCAGCCCTGTTGGCAGCGACGACCCAGATCATCAAGTCACAGTCTGCTGCCCGTTCCACCAGTTCCTGCAGCGCCCGCGGGGCCAACCGCAAACCTGGGCTGTCCACCAGCACCACGGGCGGCAGGTTCTCACGCGACAGCACGTATTCCGCGTAACTCTCGGTGGCCGGCAGCACGTCCACTGCCGCCCGGACATCAAGCGTCAAGGCGTTGAGCAGGCTCGACTTACCAGCACTGATCTGTCCAGCCACCAGGATGCGAAGAGTTTGCTGGTTCGGCGCAAGGTCTGTTGTGCCCGCTAGCGCTGCGGCAGGTTCCGCCACCTGGCGCAGGCGGCCGCCATACAAATCGATGGCGGCGCGGCCAATCTCCTTGACAAAGCCCTGCGTCAGCCGCCGGGCTAGCTCATCACGCGCGCCGGCGTAGAGTCGGCCCGTCAGCCGCTCACGCGCCTCGCTGGTCGCGGCAGCAATCGGGTTCAACAACCGCACGATCCGCCACAGATCATAGGCCCGCTCGGCCAACTGGACGACGCCACGCCAGCGATAAATACCCAGGACCTGAGCGATCGTGAGTTGATCGCCGAGTGGAATGTTGTCGACGACGAAGGGCTTCAGATCGCGCGCGACGCGCTCAACCAGGCTCAGCGCCTCGGGCACCGTGAAGCGCCACAGCGGGTCTTTGTCAGCCGGGTGAATCGACCGCGCCACGGTTTCAATTGTCCGCATGCCGAGGTCCAGCACCGCATCGCGACTGGTCAGTTGCGCCGGATCGACGCCTTGCGCGAGACGCTCAACCTCTGCCCAGGCAGTCCGTTCGCGCGGCGCCCAAGTCGCGTCTGGCGCCGGTTCGTTCGGGCCAACTGTGCCCTTGTCGAGAGTCTCCAGCGGCGCCCGCTCGTCAAAGGCGCGCACCAGCCAAGCCTGAATGCCAAAGCTGATGGCGCTCACCGCCAAGGCGCCGATCAACCAGTAAAGCAGATAGCCATTCTGCCACAGCCAGAGCGAGCCAAGCGGGATCAGCGACACGGTCGGGACCGCCACGGCCGTCAGCACCATGGCGATGCGCAAAAGCCGGATGGCTCGCGAGGCTTTGCCGGTCATGGTGCTTTGCCCGACTGTTTGCGTGCCTCGCCCAAAGCAAACGCCTGCGCCAAGGCATCCGCGTAAACCTGATTGACGCCGGCGGGCGCGTGATCGCCAAGGCGCTGCTCGCCCAGGAAGTAAACCGCCGCTTTGCCAACCGCATAGGTCAGGCCAAAACTTGATGCAGCGGCGGCAGCGGTGCCAATGGTCTGGCCATAGCCTGGCAGCAACTTCAACAGCTCGCGCAAGCCAAACATGGAAGCGGCGCGGGCGACTGTGCCAATACCAAGCGAAGCCGCGAAGCGGCCGGCAAGAGCGCGATCCCAGCGTGCGCCATACAGCGCCGCGAGACTGTGCAGCATGGTCGCTTGCGTTGCCGGAACGGCGAGTGCACCCGCCACCGGCAAAAGGTCAGCAGCGGCCGCCGCCGTCGCATAGCCAAGAATGCGGGCATGCGCGTTCGCCGCGATTACGGCGTTGGCGGCGATGACGGTGTCCCGCAGGGCAGCCGAGATACTGGCGGGAGCGACGTCGCGCAGCGCTGCCAGCAGCGCCGGCAGGCCATATTCGCGGGGTGAGAACCCATCGATGTCTGTCGTGAAATCCAGCGGCACAAAGCGTGGCGGCTGGTGGCCGGGCAAACCCGCGAACAAGCTGCGCTGCTGGACAAGACTGCGCGCAAGCCTTTGCGGCAGGCCAAGACTTGCCAGGCGTTCCGGCGGCATTTCGCCGTCGAAGGGATAGGGGGTGGGATGATCGCCACCCGAGTCATAGCCTTCATGCAACAGTGTTTGCGCGACGATCATTGGCCAGTTTGCACGGCGCGCGCGGATCTGACGGACGACATCAAGCACGCCATCCTGCTGCTGATCGAGAACGCGCATCACGACCAACAACAGGTGCGCCTGCCGTTCACAGGCAGCGATGTCGGCGGACGGTTCATAGCCGGCGGCGCCGAGACCGGGCGTATCGAGGAAGCGAATCAACGGCGCTTCGGCCGGAAAGCCGACACTGCGCGAGGTGCGGGTGACGGGCTGATAACCGCTGCCGATATTGACGTCGCTGGCGCCCGTCAAAGCTCGAATAATCGCGCTCTTGCCGGATTGCACCTTTCCCAGCAACCAAACTACCGGCGGCTCAAAGGGCGGGGCGATCGGTGTGGCCCGTTGCACAAGAACAGAATTCTGGTCAAAAGGGTGCACGCGAACAGTCCCGTTCAATGAGTTGCTCAATCAGGCCTGGACTGCAGCCGTGTCCGGGAATTGCAGCCGTAAGTTAGCAGCAACGAACGACCGTGTGTCCGTCGTCGCCAATGTAGGCACGCGTTCTGACGGCAACGCGCCACCAACGCTTTCGAGAACTACCGCCACCACTTCTTGCAGTGAGGTCGCGATGGCATCGGCCCCGGACATATCACTGAGCTGGGTCCGCGCGGCTACCTTGGCCTTGAACCCGGACAGCCCAAGGATAACCCTAGCCGATGGAAACAGTCTGCGCAGGCGACGCACCGCCAACCGCGCTTGTGCGGTGTGCGCCAAGCCGACATAGGTCAGGATGATGACGCGAATGGCGGACGGATCAGCAAGGGACTGAAGCGAGCGGAGGGTCAGATCACGATCAAAGGCCGCCGGCACCGCATGACGATCAAGGATCTGCGCCATCAGCCCAGCGGCGGCGTGGTCGATGGCGCTGCGGCCGCCGACGCACAGCACGACAGCTGGTCCGGCAGGCTTGGCCGCCGGCTGGGCAGCTTCCGGCAGCGCAGCATCATCGCCGGTCCTCGCGTCCTGATGCTCGGACAACATGTCGATAACTTCGATGACGCCGTCCAGAATCACGTCCTGTCTTTCGGCGATCAACTCGCCAGCGCTGACGGTCGCCTGCGCCAATGCCAATCCGGGTAGCGCCACGCTTTCGTAGTAAGCCGCTAAAGTGCCGTCCTTCAGCATCGCCCCGACTTGCTCAACTATTTCAGCCGGATCGCCCGCCAGCAGGCGCTGGTAGAAGCTTTCCGCCGGCGTCAAGGCAGGCTGATCGCCAAACATGACGTGCAGGAACTCAAGCTGCTTCGTGTACTGACCGAGCACGACGAGACACAGCGTCAAGGGCGTCGCCAGGATCAAGCCGATCGGACCCCAGACCCACATCCAGAACGTTGCTGCGACGACAATTGCGACGGGTGACAGTCCCGTGTTCTGACCGAAAACGATCGTTTCAACGGCCTGGCCCATGATCAGTTCGCTCACTGCGAACAGCCCGATGGTCCAAGCCAACATCGTCCAACCCGGATCGACAGCCGCCGCCAGCGCGACTGGAAAGGCTGCCGCCAGCAAAGTGCCAATGTACGGCACGAACCGCATCAGCATGGCAAATATGCCCCACAGCAATGGACTGGGTACGCCAATGATCCAGAGCCCGAGGCCGATCACGAGGCCGAAAGCAGCATTGATGGCTGTCTGCAGGAGAAAGAAGTGGCTGAGCCGCGCGGCAGCATCATCCAAGGCTTCGGTGGTGCGGTGCAACTCTGCGGTCCCGAGCAACCGGATCAAACGGTCCCGCAGATCTTCGCGCTGCAACAAGAAGAAAACGACGAACAAGATCACGAGGCCGGCGGTCGCTAAGGGATTGAGGATTGGCAGCAGGAAGTCGATGACGACCTGGACAGCATCGCTGGCTGGCTGGCGTATCTCGACCGGGATCGGCGTTTGCTCTAGGCGGCCTGGCGCAGTGCCGGACGGCGCCGGCGATGTTGACGGGTTTCGCGTACCTGACATCTCGCGGCCGAGGTCCTCGATCACTGATGTGGCTTTGGTCACAGCAACGCTGTTGGTGGCACTGCCGCGCAGCACGCGAATTTTTTCGCGAATGTTCGATTGGTACTCAGGCAGGCGATCGGCAAGCTGAGCGATCTGGGCGGTGCCAAGGGCACCAATTGCGAACATCAGTCCGACGCTCAAGGTGACGACGCCGATGACAGCGGCGGCCTGAGGCAATCCCCAGCGGCGCAGATACGCCACCAAGGGTGCCAGCACAAAGCTGACGAGGACCGCGAGCGCCAACGGAATCAGCACGTCTCGCATCAAATAGAGCCCTGCGATCACAACAGCGGTCGAGGCGATCGCGGCAAACGCCGTCAGATCAGTCTGCCGCCGGGCAACCCGCTGCAAATCGGTCAATGCCACGCTCCGCTTTCTCGCCGCCAAATGCAGCTCGCACTCACTGAAACGCGCGATGCGCCATCCTGTTCCGCAGCGGTGGCAGCTTGGAACTGTTCGGGGCCATACGACGTTGAGACGCGACCAGCACGATCCGGCGAATTGCATAGTCCGGGGGTTGATGCTGAGCCCGAACCAACATCATCAAGCGAGGACGACATGGAAACTCTCGATGAGCTGTTCCTGGAAACACTGAAAGACGTGTACTTTGCCGAAGGGGCTATTCTGAAAGCCCTGCCAAAAATGACCAAGAAAGCCAAATCCGAAGAATTGCGCGCTGCGTTTACCCAGCACGTCAAGGAAACGGAAGGACACGTCAAACGGCTTGATCAGGTATTCAAGATGATCGGCGTCAAGGCGCAAGGCAAGGAATGCCCGGCGCTGCTCGGCTTGGTCAAGGAGACTGAGGAACTGATGGCGGAGGCTAAGAGCGGCGCCGTGCTGGATGCCGGTCTGATCGGTTGCGCCCAAGCCGTGGAGCACTACGAAATGGCGCGCTATGGCACGCTGTGCGCCTGGGCTGAACAATTGGGTCACCAGGACGCCGTCGGACTATTACGGCAGACCCTGGACGAGGAACGCGCCTGCGATGAAGCGCTGTCGGAACTGGCGGGAGAACTGAACTCCGAGGCCAACAGTCAGCACAAGAAGTCAAGCAAGGACCACGGGCGCCGGGCGTCAGCCTGAGCGCCTGAGCGGAGCTCCTGCTTGATTGTTGATCTTACGTTTGGGCCGGTGCTCACGATCGAGAACCGGCCATTTCTGCACACCGCCGGGTTACCGGCTCGGCTTTGCGAGGACCAAGCGGCGGTGCGGCTGGGGCATTCACACAGCCGGGCGCCTGGTCAGCTGCGACAGCCGCGCTGGCTGCGTGATTGAAACCGGATCGCAACTCGGGAGCGTGGCTTCCAGCGCCGCATTGAGCTTGCGATCCATGCCCCGCTTGACTTGTGTGGTGGTCTTGTCGGGGTTCGGCGCGGTTGGCGCGGTGAACATGTCGTGTCCTTTGCTTCGTGCTGCGCAACGGGCGTCGCTGTCACGCGACGCCCGTTTCACTTAATGAACTTTAACGCCAAATCCACTTAGGTGTTCGCGAACGGACGTGCCGTTCCGAACGGCCGCTGCTGGCGCGCGAGGCCCCGCCAGATCACGTTCTGGTCGCGATGCCGGCCGCCGATGCGCGCCGACGACCAGGCAATCGCCGCTCCTGCCAGGAGTGTCGCTGCCGTTAGGAATGCGGCAATGATCGATAGGCGGCGTACGCGATCGGCAGCAACCTTGGCATCATTCAGCACCTGGGCAACACGCTGTTCGGCTTCCGCCGCTGTGATGCCCGTGCGGCTGGCGACCAGCTGCACAAGATAGGCACGGTCCGTGTCACGCAATCCGGACGGGGATACACTGTTCAATAGAAAGCGTGCCGCGTCAGCCCGGTTGCCTTCGTCGGTGGCAGGCGCCCCGGCTGCAGGCACCGTTGTCGTGCGAAACAGCTCGCTAGCGCCATTGCCCGAGATCGCGGCCAGCGTGCCAGTTGAAGCAGCGGCGCTGGCGGCGGCACCGGCAACTTCCGCCGTGGTCCGGGCGACACCCATCACCGCCGACGCCAGCAGCATGGCGCTGACCACTACCGCGACCGCCCACACGAGTGCTCCATGAGCGCCGTCACGGAACTCGACCTCGCTAGCCACCGTATCACGCCAAGGCCGCCGCATGCGCCCGGCCAGATAGCCACCAACACCAAACGCCGCGAGTTGCACGAGGATGACCCACAAGGGCGCGAATATGCCGAGACTGGAGAGCGAGCTGGCTTGACTGTCCCATGGCGAAACCATGGAAAGGCCAATCCCCGAGCCGAACGCCAACAGCACGAATGACACCGCGCTGGCGACGAAAGCACCGGCGATGGCGCACGGCCAGTCGACATAGGAGCCATCGCGCTGTGGCGAGCCGCTGACGGATGCCTGATTATCAGTGTGTACGGTAGTTTGCATTGTTCAATACCCCATAGCGATCACCGCAGACCTATAAAACTCATGATCGCCATGACAATGACGATGACGCCGACTAGATAAATGATGCCGTCCATTGCGACCTCCACAATTGTTGCCAAACACGAGAATGCAACGCACAAGCGAAGCGGAAGGTTCCTGTTCGTGATCGCTAGTTTGTTGAGATCACGCGTCGTGTCACGCCGGGTGGCTCACCAGCACGCCGCCACGCGGTTGACTGAGTTCACGCCGCACCAGGCCGGCACCGCGCAGTAAGGTGCTGACGTGCCCGCCCTGTAGCTCGATCACGCGGGCGTCCGAGACGCTGTTGCGCACAGCGGAAACCAGCCTGCGGACGCGCGTTTCCGGTACAAATGGGTCGGCGTGTCCAACAATAAAGGTGCTGCCCACGCCCAGACCGTTCAGGTTGTCGACAGGATTCAAACCGCGCATGGCCCGTGCGTAGTCGGCGGGGCCAAAGCCTTTGGCCTTTGCCCGCTCGCGCACGCCCCTGGTTGCTGGACTTTGCCAAACCATCAGGTCGCCGCGATCGGCCGGGGCGACCGCGTACAGCCGCGCTTTGAGCCGGTTGGCCAACAACGTCGCCGGGTAGCTGCCGAGACTGTAACCAACGAGCTTGACAGCAGATGGGAACAGGCCCCGCTCGCGGATGAAATGCTCCGCGTCGTCAGTGACCTGCAGCAGCGCGGCGGCGCCAAGAACTGGCTCTGAGCTGAGCATAGCAGGAGCCAATTCATAACAGGCAAGGAATGATCGATTAATCAGGCCGAGCCGCCGCGCGAGCCAGAAGGGCGTATTCCATGGCAGGAAATAGATCGTTGTACACATTCCGTCGCCGTCGATACGACGGCTGCTGACCGTCAAATCATCGGGTGGCGGCGCGCGTCCCAGCAGATAACGGTCAAGCAGCATGAACATGATGCGGACTAAACCAGCGAACCGAGCAAACGTTCCGTGCCGCGCGGAACTGCCAGGCAGTCCAGTTAATGCCTCGACTTCGAATGGATGCCATCGGTATCTGGATTGCAATCATTCTGGATCGCCGGTTGCAAGGCACTGAAGCGCATTCCCCCCAACTACCGTCATCCCGGCCTGACCCGATGACGTTGATGCGGGCGTTGCGACGTGTGCTGCCGCAACGCGGTTAGGCGCGAATGCGCTCGTGGTCCAAGGACGAACCCATCGACGCATCGATCACCGCAGCAACCGGGCAGCGCAGCTCCCACGCGACACCCGCCGGCGCATGGTCGACTGTGACCTTGCCCTGAACCGTAGCCTCGACCATGCCGACGATTACCCGGTGACCAAAGCCGTGGTGCTCCGGAGGCTTGACCGACGGGCCACCCCGCTCGGACCAGCGCATCATGAAGTCACCCGTGCCGGGCAAGCCATACATCGCCCATTCGATCCCGACATTGCCTTGATCATTAGACAGCGCGCCATACTTGCTGGCGTTGGTCGATAGTTCATGGATTGCCATGCCAAGGCACTGCGTCGCCGCTGCGCCGATTCGCATCGATGGTCCGGCAAGGATGATCCGGCCGCCGATCAGTTCGCTGACATGACCAAGCTGCGAACGGATCAGTTCGTCGAGCGGCACGCCACCACGCACACCTGTCAACAGCAGATCTTGGCTCGCCGCCAGCGCCTGCAGCCGCATCGTGAAGCGCTGAAGAAATGTCGCCGGGTCGCCATATTGGGCAGTTTGCCGAGCGACTGACTGGACGACGCCCATCAGGTTGCGCGAGCGATGATTGATCTCGCCCATTAGTTGACGGATGCGCTCCTCGGTCTGCTTCTTGTCCGTGATGTCCAGCAGTGTAGCGATCAACCGTTCCGGGCTGCCATCGCTGGCGCGCTCCATGATCCAGATCGTTTCGATCCACCGCAGCTTGCCATCGTCGCTCGTCACGCGCGACTGCATCCGCCCAATTTGCTCACGCCCGGCAAGGACGTGACCCTGGGCTACGGCAAGTTGAGCAAAATCATCAGCAGGCACATGTTTGAGCAGCAGAGATCGCAGATAGCGCCAATCATATTGACCAGCGTCATCTGGAGCGGGGATGGCGACGCCCAGCACCTCGGTGAAATTCGTCGCCACCCAAACCCGGCCGACCTCCGGCTCCCAAGCCAGATGCGTCAGTTTCGCGGCAACGGCAGCCTGGCTGAGGTGGACGCTGCGTTGCCGCAGAATCTCAGCAGACTTGATCTCATCCGTGACGTCAGCTGTCGCGCCAACCGTGCGCAACAATTGACCGGTGTCATCGTAAATCAAGAGCGCATGATCCTGGAGGTGCAACCAGCCACCATCGCGATGTCGCACGCGATAAATCTGCCGATCCGTCCGCTCTTGATTGGCGACCGCCGCTTCGAACTTCGCCATCACCCGCGGCAGGTCCTCCGGATGGATTTGGTCGCGCCACCATTTGATGGTAGCGGGAACATCATCAGGCTTCCAACCCAACAGGCTTTCCAGCCGCATGCTGCGATCGACGTGCCCGGTGACGGCGTCATTGTCGTAAATGATCCCGTCAACTGCTTCAGCCGCAAGCCGGAAGCGTAGCTCACTGGCGGCCAAAGCCAGCTCTGCGCGCTTGCGATCGGAAATGTCTTGAATAGTGCCAATCCAACGTGCGGCGACACCGTCGACAAACTTGATGCTGCCTGTCGCAGAAACCCATCGCACGGTGCTGTCGCGCCGGTTCCTGACGCGAAATTGGTCCGAGAATGCGCCTGTACCAGTGGGGTCCATCGCGACTTTGAGCGCCGCAGTAACGTTTCCTCTATCCTCCGCAACTACGCCGGCCATGGATCTGTTGAAAGTGAAGATTTCGCTGGCAGAAATACCCCAGATTTCGCGGACAGTGGCATCACACTGGATGATGCCCGTGGCCAGATCGTAGTCGCTGACACCAAGCTTGCCGGCAACCAGCGCGACCGCGAGCCGCTCTTTACTCTCAGCCAACGCCAGCGCGGTCAATTTGCGTTTCGTGATGTCGCGGGTGACGCCGATGAAGCGAACGCCACCGCTCACCGCGTCACGCAGGAATTCGCCGTCGGAGCGCAGCCAAGCAATTGCTCCCGTATCAGCGCGGATGATGCGGTACTCACTCTGATAGCGATCGCCCTTGATCCGCGCGCGCTCAAGAGCCGCCAGGGCGTGTGCGCGATCCTCGGGATGCAGCCGCGCGCGCCAGAGATCAATCGACAGGGGCGGTGCGTCGCTGGCCGGCGCCGGATAGCCGAGGAGAGTGTAATAGCGCTCCGACCACTGCGTCCGGTCGGATTGCAAATCGGCGTCCCAGGTGCCGAAGTCGCCCGCTTTGATAGCCAGCCGTTGCCGTTCTTCGGCAGCCGCCAGACGCTGCTCAAAGCGCGTTCGCTCCATCAGGATCGTTTCAGCCTTTTTGAACGCGCTGGTAACATCGGCCAACTCTGTCAGTTTCGGTTGCAGCAAGGGCAACGGCCGCCCTGTGGCCAGAGCCGTGGCCGATTGGCCCATGATCTTGAGGGGTTCGCTGACCCGCCGCACCAGCAGGGCTGCGAGCCCCAGTGTCGCCGCCGTGACCAGAGCCCCGAACAGCAACAACAATTGGAACGAACGCCACAGCGGAGTTTCCAAAGTGACAGTCGGAACGGCGACGACGGCAATCCAGTCGGCCAGCCGTAAGCGGCGGAAATTACTGGCGGTCGCGACATCCTCATGTGTGATGTTGCTGAACTGGCCGGCAGTTTCACCGGTTTGCACTGCCTCCACCAGCGCTGGCTTGGCCAGCCGCCCAACAAAGCGATCATGATCGGGCCAGCGCGTCACGAAATTGCCAACGCGATCAACCACCGCCGCCGTCCAAGCCGGATCCAGACCGGCGTCGGCGAAGGTGTCCCGGAACATGTCGGCATGCACCGTGCCGCTGAGCGCTTGCACCACTTTGCCATCGCGCCACACCGGCACTGCCATTCGGATCATCGGGTGGTTGTCACCTGCCGCCCTGAGCACGGACGATACGCTCACTTTACCCTCAAATGCAGCGGCAAGCTCGATTTGTCCCGCGCCGCTTTGACTGGCACCGCCAGTCGCGTGGCCGGAACTGAACAGCTCTCGGCCAGTGCGGTCATGAACCGCGATTGGTTCGAACTGGGCAAACGTCGCCGCCGCCATTGCAGGAGCGCGAAAAGCCGCAAAATCGCCGCGCACCAGATCAGGCGACACCGACAGCGTCCGCAACGTGCTGATGAGCCGTTCCAGCTTCTGATCCACCAGAAACGACATATTATTAGTGACGTCAGCGCGCTTGGCTTCCAACACTCCGCGTTCGGCCGAGGCGACGCGCAACGCGAGATACAGTCCAAACGCCAGCAACGGCACGAGCAGAATCGCCATCTGCCATCGCAGCAATCGGCGGATCGACATTGGCTGCGCCATTTGCAACCGAGCCGCGCTGACTAGCGCCAGCAGCCAATTTGAACTGCGGCGCAGCCACCATACCAACACTGCGGTCATTGCGGATATCCCGATGGTCCGACGCCAGCGAATGGCCAAGGATCGCGTTGATCAGGTTCACAATATTGCAAGCGCAGAACCCCTGAAGCGGCGCTTAGACTGAGCAGGTGCATATCAGTCCGCCGTTGGTGATGCAGCGCCAATTTCCACGAATGAAGAGAGTAGCAGAGAACGCGGTAAACGAAGCGAACAATAAGCCGGCTCCTTCACGGCCATTGGCAAGGGAACAAAAACAGTTGAGCGGTTGTTGTGGTGGCATCTAACCCAACAAACAGGAGCCCCATCATGGCGGACGACAAGAGCAAGGATATACGCGGTGGCGACACCAGCAATCGCGGTTTTGCTTCAATGGACGAAAAGAAGCAAAAAGAGATCGCCAGCCAAGGTGGCCAGGCGAGCGGCGGCAATTTCGCTAACAATCCTGGGCGCGCCGCCGAAGCGGGACGTAAGGGCGGTCAAGCCAGTGGCGGCAACTTCGCCAACGATCCGCAGCGCGCCTCCGAAGCCGGCCGCAAAGGCGGCGAAGCTAGCCACAGCGGGCAGGCTCAGCGCGGCGAGCCGAATGACGGCACGGCTGGCCAGGGCGCGACCGATGCCGAACTGCACGCTAGCGATGAGGATGGTATGGACGAATCCGACACGCAAGCAACCACCCAAGGTGGTCAGATTGGCATAAAGAAGCCGGGACCGATTGGTAATGAACGTCAGTCCCGCTAGCCGTTGACGCCACTCAAACCGCAGATGCCCTGGATCGATCTGCAAAGATTGGTTTGGGGCATTTTCTTGCCCAAGGCGTGCCGCCTGACGGAGGCGTCAGCCGCGCGACTAAGATCACTTCGAACAATAATCGCTGCGAATTCATCGACAAACTGGATTGCGAATGCGTAGGGTGCGAAGGGTCTTCTTCAGGCCGTATCGCACCAGATGCCGGTGCTGCAGTCCGCTGTGGTGCGACATGGCGAAGTCGCCTTTCTCACCCTACGCCGCTACGACGCCGCAGAGCCGCACTCTAAGTGATTCACTTGTTCAGCAGACTGTCCTAACGCTGCGCTAAAGTCGAAGGCCGCCAAATACCAAAGTCGCCTGGCTTGGGCGAGCCAGGCGACAACGGCGAACCAGTTTGTCCTGAAGACACCGGCTCTACTTGAGGAACGGTGGATTGATGCCCGGTGTGTCTGGCCGACGCGGGTCGGGCACTTCCGGAATTTCAGGCGCTGGCAAGTCAGGCCCTGGGAATTCCGGACCGGTCGGCACGCCCGGTGGCAGTTCCGGCGTTTCAACCGGCGGACCCGGCATGTCCGGCACTGGATTGTCCGGATCCGGACGTGGTGGCGGCCGGCGGCCGGGAGCTGCAGTTGGGTCGCCAGGCGCGGGGCCCGGCGACGGCGGATCGGATGGCGCAGACGAGTTCATGCGAACGCTCCGGTAATGATGCACTGAACGCTGCTCGCGGTGTTCAATAATTCAGGTAGAAATCGCCGCCCCGGCGCCGGCTGTAATTATAGTCGTCATAGTAGTAGTCATTGTTGTAGTAGCGATTGCGATTGCGCAGGCGCCGGCCATCGCCGCCGAAGTAGAGATTGAAACCAGGCAATCGAAGGTCAATACCCGGCTGATTCCTATAATAGTTATCGTTGTAGTAATAGCGGCGCACTTTGTTGCGCCGAATTCGCCGTTGCGTAACTAATGTGGCTGCTTCAGTCACGGTGGTTGGCTTAGTCAGATTGAGCTGGATGGCGGGAACTGATGCGGCGCTTGACGCACTCATGCCGGTAACCATGCAAATTCCAGTCAGGGCGCCAATGGTAATTACCCGTACAGGGTGAAGCCATGAAAACATCGAGATACTCCTAGTGGTTGTGAGCTTGGTACAGCACAACGCATCAGGTCTGCTAGAGTTCCGAATTCGGCAAAATCGACCAAATTGGAACCATATGGGCATTTTGTTGGTTCCTTGACATGGCGGCGATAACGCCGCGAGAAATAATTCAGGAGAATATCATGACTAACATCAATCGTTCAACCAATAACGATGTGCCAGTCCAACGCGGAAACGGTATGATGATGTGGATCGTTGCCGCGATCGTGCTGCTACTGGCGGCCGTCTACTATATGTCAATGGGTTTACCCCTGGCGACAGGTCCCGTTGCCAATCCAGTGACGACGCAACAGACCCCCGCGCCGAGCATCAACACCCCGCCAGCTGTTGACCCAGCAGCGCCAGCCAAGAACGCCATCATCCCGAACACCGCACCGGTTGTGCCGGCACCGGTCGCGCCAGCGCCAGCCCCGTGAGCCCGGAAGTTTATTGCAGCTGGCTTCGTTTAGTGGCCGGAACCATCTGCTTTTGGCGTGGTTTGGTCATCATCGAAGGTGTAAAAAGGAGTAACGACCCATGTTGAAACTTACCATGGTCGCCTTGACAGCATCGCTGCTGTCAATTGGTGCCGCCGCAGCTGCGTCCACGACGGACACCACAACCGGCACGACATCGACAACCGGCAGCATGTCAAAGGCGGATTGCGACGCAAACTGGAAACTGGCTGATCTGAACGCCGATGGCTCGCTCGACAAGGCAGAAATGGACGCCGCCAAGACGATGATGCCATCGTCACTGGTCAGCGGCTCATCGGTGTTGATGAATGACTACGTCACGGCATGTTCGACCGCCAAGTGATGGCAGTCTGACGCCCGCTGACACGGAACCGTGCGGGTGTACACAAGCTCGCTCGCACGGGTATTTCTCGCCTAGACATCGTGCTGCTGAGTCGCCCGCTCTTCCGCGTCAACCTTGTCGCGCACTGTGTCGACGGGCTCACCAAGCGTCTCGCGAATGTAGAGCCGGCGCACCGCCGCATCGATTACCACGGCCAAGGGAAATCCCAGCAGCAATCCAAGCGGCCCAAGCAGAACACCAAGCGCCACGATGGAGAACAGGCCAACCGCGGGTGGGATGGCAACGCTGCGCTCGATGATCAACGGCATGATCAGATTGTTCTCAAGTTGCTGTACCAGGACCGCGATGGCCAGCGTGTAGAGAACTGTCTGCCAATCCATGGAAGCCGCGATCAGCAATGCGGGGATCGCTGCGGCCACTGGGCCGATGATAGGCACAAACTCAGCGATGCCGGCGATCAGCCCCAGCGCTGCAGCCGACGGCAAGCCAATCAGCATGAACCCAAGCCACGACAATCCGCCGACTAGCACCATCGCGCCCAACTGACCAACCAGCCAGCGGCGTAGTGCGAGACCAACATCATCCAAAGTCGCCGAAACGTTCGCCTGAGCCGACGGTGGCACCAGAGACAAAAACCCGCGCCGGTACAGCTCGGGATCAGCGGCAATGTAGATGCCGCCGCTGATGACCAGGATCAGGGCGGCGAATGCTCCGACAGTCAAGGCGCCCCACGACAGCAGACGGCCAATCCAAGGCCCGAGTGTCGAGACTGCGCTCGCTTCCTTCACCACGTCACTAATTGTGCCAAGCCGGAAGCGCTCCGCGAGTCTGCTGCCTTCCGCTGACAGCCGATCAGCAAGTCCACCTAGCTGTTCAATCAGAAGCGGCCCCAGATACCCGATCGCCGACCCAATCAAAACGAGCAGCATAACCACGGCTACGACGAGTGACCAGCGCGAATCAAGTGGCGTTCTCGCCGCGATTACAGAGGCCATGGAACGCAGTAGCACCGCGATCAGGATAGATCCAAAGATCAGCAGCACAATGTCCAGCAACTGCCAGATTGCCAACGCCAAGCCTATCAGACCAAAGGCGATCAGAATACGGCGGATCAGAACACTCTCTTCTGACGGGTGATTATGCAGAAGCATGGAAGTTTGTCTCGCTCAATTGCAGCGAACCGATTGAAACATTCCAATAATTCTGGAACGCAAATTCATTCGAGACGTTAATTTGCATATCGAGAAACAAAAGGAGCCGAATATGTTATGGAAAACTTTGCTACTAATTCCAGCTGTAATAGGCTCAGTCAGTCTAACGCCAGCATTGGCCGCAGGTCAGAGCTCGATTACCACGGCGCTGTTGACCAAAACGGTCACCATCGAGACAATCACCACCGGTGATGACTTCAGCAGACAGTTCGCGCAAGTGCTGCCGCGCCAGTCGGCGCAACAGCCTTTGAGTGGAGGCTGCGCGAGCCAGCCTGGTGGCTGCGTTACAACTCCGCGTGTCCAGCAGCGCCAGAATCTGAATGTCATCCAAGGCAAGCAACGGGTGCGGCAAACCGCTCCGATCGTTGAACAAGCGGTTCAACCTAACCGCCGCAGCAAGTTGCGCCGCGACCGCAACCTCGGGCTTGGCGGTGTGTTCCTCTACTTCGGACCGGGCATCCAAAACCGGTACAATGACGGCTTCTACTACGGTGATTGCGCGTGGCTGCGGCGCAAGGCGCGCCATACCGGCAGCCGCTATTGGATTCGACGCTTTCAGCAGTGCCGGTATGGCTGAGTGAATGCAGCGGTTCCGTGGATCAAACATTGTTCCACGGAACCGCCACTTTATCAAACCGGGTCTTTGTACTTGCCAACCCAGTCATCAATCTGGCGTTCGGCCTCGTCCTTGGCCACGCCATAGCGGTTCTGAAGTTTGCCGATCAGCTGATCGCGCTTGCCGGCCGCAACGTCAAGGTCGTCGTCTGTGAGCTTGCCCCATTGTTCCTTGACGGAGCCCTTGATCTGCTTCCAATTGCCTTCGATACGATCCCAGTTCATCTGAAAACTCCTCAGTGAGGTTGCGGCAAATAATTGCCATGCTCACTAACGGCAATGCCCACTTCGTTGTTCCCTATCGATGGGCACTTATTATGCGCGACGCGAAACAATTGACTGTTGAATTGCCACGGATGCCGCCGCGTCTGGCGCGAATTCGGTATCCGGGTTCATTTCCAGGAGTTCGCTCAAACGCGAACGGGCACGGTTGACGCGGCTCTTGATGGTGCCAACGGCGCAGCCGGAGATCGTTGCCGCCTCTTCATACGAGAAGCCCTCGGCGCCAACCAGAATCAGAGCCTCGCGCTGATCGGATGGCAGCGTTGCCAAAGCGGCGCGAAAGTCCTGCACAGCCATGTGCATCAACTGCGAAGGCTGCGTCACCAGCTGCGCTGACAGATACCCATCGGCATCCTCGACCTCGCGACGCCGCTTGCGGTGCTCTGAAAAGAAGATGTTGCGCAGGATCGTGAACAGCCACGCCTTGATGTTGGTACCTTCCTGGAACGAGCCCAGATTATCCCATGCCTTAACCAGCGTTTCCTGCACCAGATCGTCCGCCCGCGTGGGATCGCCACACAGCGACACCGCGAATGCCCGCAGATGCGGCACGGCCAGCAGCAGCAGATTGGTCAGCCGTTCCGTACGCTCGGTCACTGCGGCTTCTCCCGTTTCTCGAGTTCAGCCAATAATTGCTTGAACCGGTCGGGAACGGGTTGTTTGAGAATTTCCTCGTAGGACGCCTTCAACTGCGTGCCGAGGTGGCTGCGGATCGCCTGGTCCACCTCTGGCTCCGGGGTGACGTCGCGCTCATCCTTGGTGTCTTCACCCATCATACTCCCCGAGTTCTTGGCTCTATTCACTGGTTGACCTCGATGTCCCTCGTGCCAACCGTGACCGGATAATACGGTGCGGTTCATTGCGCGCGCTGACTTATGGCGTTCAACGCCCACGCGACAAAAAGGTTCCAGATGCCTGGGAACTTTTCCGTGACGCCGTGCGTTATCGTGAAGTCTGGAGCCATTCACAGGAGGGCCACGTCATGTCGACTGCCGCAAGAATTGCGCCCCATCTGCCGTATTTGCGGCGCTTTGGTCGGGCTCTGAACGGCACGCAAGAGAGTGGTGATGCGTACGTTGTGGCGCTACTGGAATCGTTTATCGTAGACCCTACATCACTGCCCCGCGACAGCGATCCCAAAATCACGCTGTATCAAAAATTCATCGAACTTTGGAACTCCGTCGATCTCAACCACCGGCCAACAGCCGTGGACCTCGACACTGAGCCAAGCCGCCGCAGTCTCGAGTCAATAACACCGTTGCCCAGGCAGGCGTTCCTGTTGACTGCCGTCGAGGGTTTCAGCACGGCGCAAGTGGCTGCGATCCTTGGGCAATCTGCCGAGAAAGTTGCGGCGTTACTCAACCAAGCGGGGCGCGAAATCGCCGAGCAGGTCGCCACTGACGTGCTGATTATCGAAGATGAACCGCTGATCGCCATGGATTTGGAAAGCTTGGTAACCGGCCTCGGTCATCGTGTGAATCGCATGGTCCGAACCCACAAGGAGGCGGTGGCTGCGGTCCGCGCGCAACCGCCAGGTCTCGTTCTCGCCGACATTCAGCTGGCCGATGGCAGTTCGGGCATCGACGCCGTCAACGAGATCCTGCAAGGCATCAACGTGCCGGTGATCTTCATCACCGCCTTTCCCGAAAGGCTGCTGACGGGCGACCGGCCTGAACCCGCGTTCCTGATTGCCAAGCCGTTCGATGTGAACACCGTGCGGGCGCTGATTAGTCAGGCTCTGTTCTTTGGCATGAAAGCCAAGCTGCGTGACGGCCAGCTGCCGCAGGCCAACTGAGGAACGGCCCGCGACTTCACGGGGGGGAGAAGTCGCGGGCTCAAGAGCGGTCTTGGGAGGGGGGACAGACCGGTCTCCCGCATAAAATGCTCCAAGGCAGTTCGCGGTTCCAAGCCAAGCCGCTGATTTTCAATAGGGTTAACGGTGGTCCGGCGGCTTGGTTGGAGCCGGCCACGGCAATTCAAACGCGCTCAGGGTCATTCTCCGGGAACCAGGCTGTGGTCGTCCAATCGGCGCACCACGCAACGGTGACTGCAGGTCCGCTGACGCTGAATGCCAACGCCGAAGCGGAACTTTCCTTCTTCCCGGCAGTTAGTGGCGGATGCGCTGCGGACCCGGCCCGCGCGTTGCTTGCGCGCTTGGAGTGGCATGACGTGGTCGATCAGCTCGCCGCAGCGATAGCGCAATGGTGGTGGCGCCCGCGACCCGTCCGGAAATTGCTGCTGTTCATTGCGCTGGCCATTGTGCTCCCGGCGCTGGCGTTTGCCGGCATTCTCATCGTCGTATCGGCCGCACAGCAGCACGCACGGATCGAACAGCGGCTATCCCAGGCCGCCGGCCGGATCGCTAACGATGTCGATCGCGAGCTGGAGCGCATGCTGACATTGCTTGAAGTGTTGTCGTTCACACCGTCACTGCAGATGCGCGATTATGCGGCTTTCTACGATGTCGCCAAACAAGCGATGCAGCGCCTGCCCGCTACCATTATCGTGCTCGACCCAGTCTCCATGCAGATGCTGGTCAACACCGGTCTGCCCTATGGCACGCCGCTGATCAAGACCGCTGATCCGGAATCAGCCCAAGTCGCCGTAGCCAGTGGCGGCGTCGTCGTCTCCAATCTGTTCTTTGGCACTATGCAGAAAACCTGGACACTCAACATCTTGAAGCCGGTTCCGGCTTCCAATGGCACTGCTGTTATTCTTGTACTGGCAATCGAAGCACGGCATCTCCTGTCGATCATGGACACGCAACAGATCGAAGCCGACTGGATCACTGGCGTCTCCGATCGCAACGGCCTGATCATCGCGCGTTCAAGCCGTCACACTGATTTTGTCGGCAAACCCTTGCCTGACGCAATACTCCGCGCCAGTCGTGACACGACCATCTCGGCGCCGGGTCAGGCATTTGTCACCACAAGCATCGAGGGTGTATTGCAGCTGCGCGCCGTCGCGCAATCGCGGGTCTCCGGCTGGCTGGTTTCGGCTAATGTGCCAATGGCGATCGTCAATGCCGGTATCCGGCAGAACCAAATGGCGCTGGTGATCGGTGGCTTGGCGTTGCTGGCGGCGGCACTTGCCTTGGCGTCGCAAATCGCGCGCCGGATCATTCAGCCGATGGGCGAACTGGCAACCTCGGCAGCAGCGCTGCGCGACTATCAGGCGCCGCAGCTGATCCAGTCACCGGTGCAGGAAACCAATGAAGTTGCTGCCGTACTGCGATCCGCCAGCCTGACGTTGAGCAGCCAGCTTGAGCAGTTGAATGAAAGTGAGAGAAGGATCGAGCTGGCGCAACGGACAGTCAAGCTCGCACATATCGAGATGGATCTGGTCACAGGACGGTTTGTTGCAAGTGGGCCGTTCGCAGAAGTGTTTGGCTTCAGCATGCCGCCGGGCATGGACATAACCAGCGCTATGGAGCGCATGTGCGCTGTTATTCATCCCGAGGATCGGGCCCGGTTTCGCGCTGGCCATCACGCGGCGATTGCCAAAGCCGGCGCCTTTTCCAATGATTTCCGTATCATTCGTGGCGACGGGCAGGTGCGCTGGATCGCCGTTCATGGCGAAGCTATCGCCGATGGGTCGGGCCAGCCGGTGCGCATTATCTGCACGAACCAGGACATCACGCAGCATAAGGATCAAGAGCAGCATGTGCGTTTCCTGCTGCGCGAAGTCTGTCATCGGTCAAAGAACATGCTGGCGATCATTCAAGCGATGGCGCGCCAGACCGCACGCAACAGCCGGAACTTCGCTGATTTCGAGGAACGCTTTGGTCAACGGCTGCAGGGCATGGCCGTGTCACAGGAGTTGTTGGTCAGCCAGGATTGGCAAGGCGCCGATCTCGCCTCACTGGTACGCGTCCAGTTGCGGCCCTTCGCTGACGAGCAATCCGGCAAAGTCCACCTGGTTGGCCCGAGCTTGTCATTATCGCCCGCCGCCGCGCAGTCGATCGGTCTGGCTTTGCATGAACTGGCGACCAATGCCAGCAAACACGGCGCCTGGAGCCAGCCTGGCGGCGAGGTACACGTCACGTGGCGAACCGGCGTGAGTGACGCCACGACTCGGTTCCACATGTCCTGGTGCGAAACGGGTGGCCCTGTTGTGCGCCCGCCCGGACCCAAGGGCTTTGGCCATACGGTGTTTGACCGGATGATTTCGCAAGCCCTGAACGCGCAAGTCGACGTTCGCTTTACGCCAGACGGGCTGAGTTGGCACTTCGAGACGGAACTGGCGCACCTAATCTGCGAATGACGCGTTCGCACGGAGAAAGGGCCGATCCGCTGGGCATGCGAACCGGCCCTCGAAGATCAGGCGCAGCGGCCCGACGTCAGACCTTTGGCGAAGTCCAAACCGGCGCGTTCAGCAGCCGGTCCTCATTGGCCTCAAGCATGATCACGGTGTTGCCATTTTCGTCGCGCGCCATGCGCAACGCGTTGAAGACAATGCCAACTTCCCGCTCGCCTATGCCCAGGAAGCCGCCAACGCTGACGACAACAGCCGCAACCCTACCCGACGGATCGAGCACCACGTCATTGCCTTCGCCGATCGATTAATGTTCTGGGCGGCGATCCGTGCGTTGCGGCATGGCGCGGGTTTTATGGTGGCGTGTTTGAAGGGGTGGTTCGTGGTATTGGTATCTACCGTGGCGCGAAACTCAGGGTGGCGAGCAAATCTCTGAGCACGCCTTCCATGAGGGCTACTTTGTAGCGCGCCATCGGCAGTGGATTAGCCCTCGCTGCAGCGCAGGCTACCGCCGTCGCTATCGTATCGTCAGTGAGACTGCTGCCGACCAGGACCGTCTCGACAGCCGTCAAGCGAAGAGGGACAGGGGCAACGCCGCCGACGGCCACCTGGGCTGAAATCACAATGGAACTACTGCGATTGATACGCATGGCCGCCTCGACGAGTGGCCATTCAGCATGCGTGCGGCTGACTGCACGGCGGTAAGCGGCCTGCTCGCCAGCCTGCGGTGGCGGCAGGTGAATGGCAATAATCACCTCGTCATCGTCGAGCATGTTGTCACGCGCAGCAGTTTGGCCATCGCCGAAAAAGTCAGCAATTGAAAGCCGTTGGCGCCGGTTCGTTGACACTGCCGCATCATAGGTGAGAAGCGCGCTACCGAGCGTCGAAGGATGCGGTGCTACACACGGTCCCTGATCAAAAACAACGCCGTAGAGATGATTGCCAGCGCGCGCAGGACAAACGTCATCGCCCTTCTTCAGGCACGGCATCTGCGGATTGCGATAGTACCAGCAGCGTGATCGCTGGGCCAGATTACCGCCAACCGTGCCAATCGAGCGAATTTGCGGGGTCGCTGAGCCGAGCGCCGCAGCCGTGAGACCGGGATATGCCAACGCAAGCTGGGGGTGCATTGCCACCTCGGCAAGACTCACCAAACTGCCGATTGCTGCGGCTCCGTCGGCTCCCCAGCTGTTTTGTTGATTTTCAGTGGTTCGGCGGACGGACGCCACGGCTCGGCGCGATATGCCGCTGCGCCGGCGCTCCATCAGATCAGTTCCACCCGCCATCAACTCGACAAAAGGTTCGCTCCCATCAGGCTTAGTCTGGTCCATCATGGTCATGCGCTGCTCCGCGACTTGATGAGATCGACAAGACGATCCGGACGCACCGGCAAGGAGAACGCCCGCTGCCCGATGGCATTGTGGATGGCGTTTGCGACCGCCGCTGCCACCGGTAAAGTCGCAACCTCGCCGACACCGACGCCACCGCCCGCCACGTGGTCAAAGCCGCCTGGATCGAAGTGAACGTGCATTTCGGGAGCGTCGGCAATGCCTGGAATGCGATAGTCATCGAGGCTGCTACTCAGCACCGCGCCTGTCGCCTGATCCACTTGACGACCTTCATAGAGCGCAAAACCAATACCTTGAATGATCGACCCTTCGACTTGGCTCTGCGCCAGCAACGGCGATTGTGGCTTGCCGATTGCCATTCCGGCAAAAAACCGTGTCACCCGCACGTGGCCAAGCCAGGTGTCGATCTCAACCTCAGCAATGTTGACGGCGCCTGTAGCACCGCGACCGGTGTTGATCCCGGCAAAATGCCGCAAGATCCAACCAAACACCGACCCCATCATGCCAATCGGCGCCAGCGGCGAGAGCACGCCTGGGGACGCGCGTGGGTCATCCGGCGGCCGTTCCGCGCGGACGGCAAAATCCGGGCTTGCAGCCAGGCGATCACGCCATGGCGTGTTGTCGCCCAACTTGCCACGCGTTCGCTTGCGCAGCGCTTGCTGCAGAAGGGCGGCGGCAGCGAGTGCCGCAGGCACCACGGTCGCGGTCGTTCGACTGCCACCCGACATTGGTCCGTGCGGCAAATGTGAATCGCCAATACGGACCTCCACGTCGTGCGGTTCAAGTCCGAAGGCTGTCGCGATGGTCGAGGCGATGACGCTGCGGCTACCGGTGCCCATGTCCTGCGTGGCCACGCTGGCGACCAGCCGCCCCCCACGCACGGCCAGCTCAATTTCGGTGCCGGGCTGCCACCAGTACAGCCAATTGGCCGCCGCCACACCGACGCCCCGACGCATGCGTCCTGACGGACTGCCGCTTGGCTGCCGGTCCCGCCAGATCGGTTGCTGACTAGCCCAGGAATACAGGCGTTGGCGGTTGGCATCGCCATCCCACTTTTGGCGCAAAGCAATCGGATCGATCTTCAGCCGCTCCGCTGCTGCATCGACGGCCTGTTCCAACGCAAAGCACAGAACTGGACCTCCTGGACCACGAAACGGCGTGCCGGGTGGCAGGTGACTGACCGCATCAAAGTCAACCAGCTCCTTGGCTTCGGCCGCGTACATCAAACGGGCCAAGGTTGCGATTGTCGAATTGATGCCCACACCCGTATCGGAAGTGGCCTTGATCGACAGCGCCTTGAGTTGCCCTGATGCCGCCGGCAGCAGCGATACAACGAGTTCCGCGCCGGGCCGGTAGCCGGCAACCGATAATTCTTCGTGCCGGTCGAACGCGACCCGAACCGGCGCCTTCGCGGCACGCGCCAGTGTAACCGCAGCGACGGTTTCTGCAGTGACTGCGAGTTTAGCTCCGAAGCCGCCGCCAACGTGCTCGGCAATGACGCGGACCTTGGCAGCCGCAAGGCCGAAATGTTTGGCGATAAGGGTAGCCATGTGCGCGGTGGCTTAGGTCGACATATGCACTGTCAGTCGGTCGCCTTTGAACTCAGCGACTGCCGCGTGCGGCTCAAAGCACGTGTGGCACTGGGCCTCAGTCCGCCAGGTGCCCTCGACCAGCAGGGGGTCGGCATTTGCCTGTGCGTCACTAATCAGGCGGCGGGCCAGTTTTGGATTGAGCGAGAACGCGGCAGAAGGCCCGCGCAGATTCCGCTTCCAGGGTGACGGCAGGATTGGCCCTTCAGCTGCGTTCGGCGCCGGCTTGCGGAACCCCCGATAAACGAGCGGCGCATCAACGGCACGGGCAGCGTCGTAGCCGATCACAGCAGGCAGCGGCGCATACTCAACGCGGATCGCCGCCAGCCCTTTTCTCGCCGTTGCCAGATCGCCAGCGGCGACCGCCGCAACCGCTTGACCATGGTAACGAACGACGTCACCAACTGCGACCAGTGCAATGGCAGCCACGATACCGGGCACTTGGTGCGCTGGCGTGCAATCAATCCGAACGACGCGTCCGTGCGCTAAAGGCGCCCTCAAGATGACGCCTTTAAGCTGGCCGGGGTGCATAGTGTCGACAGTGTACTTCGCGGCGCCTGTCACTTTTGCGCGCGCCTCGATGCGCGCAGGTTGCGGCGTTCCAGCATCGAATGTGCCCGCACAGGCACCTTCGACCGCCCGATAGATGCCAGCATAAGCGCCGCACCGGCACAAATGTCCTGACAGCGCCGCAGCGATCACCGCATGACTTGGGCGCGCGGTGGCATTTGCTGCCCGCCACGCATCATGAAACGCCACAGCTTCCACGACAAAGCCAGGCGTGCAAAACCCGCATTGCAGTGCGTCGTGCGCCATGAACGCCTTTTGAATTGGATGCAGTCCGGCGGCCCCGATGTGTTCGATCGTGACGACGGACCGGCCTTCGATGGCCGAACACGGCAACAGGCAACTGACCGTCGGCTGGCCATCGACCAGAACCGTGCATGCCCCACAAACGCCTGCGCCACAGACCATTTTGGCGCCGGTCAAACCGCGTTGCTCACGCAGGAAGTCGATCAGTGGCCGATGCTCAGTCGGTTCGAGAACCAGCGGCTCGCCATTGAGACTGAACGACGCCAATGTGCGGCTCCCAATACGACAGTGCGTTTAAACCGTTCGACCGATAGATGACCGCTGACCCACGCTTTGTCAATGATCGTGCAGAAATCAGGGTTCGCAGTGCTCGACTTCAAACGTAAAGCGCTGCAGATTTTTGACCGCCTCGTCGATGGTCAATGAGTAGTAGTGCCCGGTGCCTTGCCGGCGTACGGCGACAAGGCCAGCCTGTCTCAATACCTTCAAATGATGCGAGATAGCTGGCCGCGAAAGCGGCAACTTCGCTGTGAGCTGCATGACGTTCAACTCCTCGGTTTGCGCCAATGTCATAATGATTTCCTGGCGCGTGCCGTCACCCAGGGCAAAGAACAGCGGCTTGCAGTTGGCAAACGTCAATGCCACTTGCTGGATCGGCACTGTTTTGACAACGCGTCCGCTCATCCGTTCAACCTCTTCGATAATCGCTAGCGCCCAGTGATTTTGGCAACAATAGTACAGGAGACTGCAAGCAGGATACATCAGCGTGTCTGGGTAGACCGGCCATGGGGTGTCGCGGAGGTCAAGCGCCTTGCGGGCCGGTTCGACGGTGCAGCCGCCGGCCTTAGTGCAGATGCGCCTTCAGTTGAGCAAAGACCATAGTTTGGAAAAGGCCATCTCGATCAGATTGTGGCCGGGCGAGTAGGCGGGCAGGGACAGGAACAAAAACCGCGGGTCTTCAGTGCCGCTGCCGCGCGGCGCGACTGACAGCCCGCGACGCCAGCCGTCAACGCCAATCCAGCCAAGGGCATGCTCCCATCAACCACCTCCAACAACGGTGAAGCACAATTCATCAGTTTACGGATGCCTCGATTCTGCTGGGCCACACGACGCTCCAACATGCTAGCGATCAACATCGCCGTGGCCGCTATACGCTAACATTCCGAGTCTGACGCTTGGGACCCGGCCTCGATGGCGTCAAGTTTGTTGAGGGCGCAGCGCTCATTTTCGAGGATGTGGGCGGCGGTCTTGGTCCAGTTGTTGGGTTTGGCGCTGGCGTTATGCTGCAGCAGATAGTCGTCGATGGCTTTCTCAAGTTCGGCTACGCTGGCGAAGGCGCCGCGCAGGATGCGTCCGACGCTCGACGGGCTGATGCCAGCGGCCTTCGCCATCGAGCTGCGGCTCCAATGCGTGGCATTGGCCGGCGTCTGGCACGCCGTTTCCTTCAGCACTGTCAGCTTGGTATCCTGCGTCAGCGGCGCGATCCGGGGCGACCGGGTCTTGTCGCGCAACAGCCCCACGACGCCTTCGTCGCAAATGCCCCCTGCCAGCGCAACACGTACGGCTTCGATGTCCCCGACGGCCGCATGATCTCATTGATGCCGTGGCCAGCGGCCTTCGCCAGCACGATCTTGGCGCGCCAGACCGCCCTACGCGAGCTATTGCTATCCTGGAGGACCGCCGTCAGCCGCACGCGGTTCCAAGGGCTTAGATAGAGGCAGATGACATCCCGGTTCATGCCCCGCAGTCAAGCATACTTGCAAGGGCCTGGGAACCAAGCGTTAGGCGGGGAGCATTGGCTACTCAACAGCACGCCCTCCGAGCAATGCAACGATCGCAGCAACACAGTGATGACAATACGAAACATCGCATGCGTCTTACGGTGTCGGTTGCACGAGTAACTCTGTTCGACGGTTGGCGGCACGTTCCGGCATAATCAGCAACTCCAGTCCCAAGCTCATTTGAAGTTGCTTCGACGATGGCCTGTCGACGGCTGAGGGAATGAGATCGACGCGCAAAGCGCAGCAGGCACACGGCTCAAAGATGCGTTGCGACCCAAACATGCTAGTCGCGCGCGAGTAACTGCGGGCGCACAACTATTCTAGGGGCTCGACCAAAATAATCTGCACAATATTCGCCGTTTGCACCAATTTTTTAAGGTCCGAAAGTGACCACGGTGCGTTTACGCTAAGCCATGTGGAAATCGCTGTTTAGCCTGCGGTCACCGACGTTGAAGCTACGTAGGCCATGTTTGCCCTTCAGTCTTGCACACTGTGTTGAATCGACACGCGTAGCGCGGCTTGCGGCGACGTCCGTCGTAGCGGCCGCTTTAATCGCCTGAACAGGAGCACGCCCGTTAATGAACGACATTGTAGACACTGCGATCAGCGCAGGTCAGTTCGGAACCCTTATTGCGGCCGTCAAAGCGGCCGGACTTGTCGACACATTGAAGGGCCCAGGACCTTTCACTGTTTTCGCGCCGACCGATGAAGCGTTCGCAAAGCTGCCCAAAGATACGATCGCAGATCTTCTCAAACCCGAGAACAAGGCAACACTTGTCGGAATCCTGACCTACCATGTGTTGCCGTCGAAGGTGATGGCAGCCGACATCGACGGCAAGAAAATGGACGTTAAGACCGTCCAAGGAACGGACATCGCTGTTGATGCCACGTCCGGCGTCACAATCAATAGTTCAACCGTCACCACTGCAGATGTGATTGCGTCAAACGGCGTTATCCACGTCATCGATACTGTGTTAATGCCGAAGTAAGGAACGTGAAGTCGGCTGATGCGTCGCGTCAGCCGACTCATTCAGCGAGAAGGTTTCTTGGATGGACACAGCATTGCGGGGGTCGAATAGGGCCGCTGATGACAATGTGCTTTCGAACGCGCCCAAGTTTGATAAGTGTCGGATGATAGTTGTGACTGCCCTCTTGGTGTTGGCGATTTTTTCCGCAAATGCCTGGTCGCCCGCATCGCCGCCCGGGTACGTTTGGGCACACATGACTATGATTATATTTGGTTTGTCTGGCGCGAATTGGCTATTCAGGTCGGGGCGCGACGATGCGCCAGCGCTGGTCAAAGCACTAGCATCACGAGACGCTCGGCGAGCGCTATCTGACCAGAGACTCTAGTGTTTAGCCTGGCGCTTGAGGCTGCAGTATTTTGTATGGTTATATTCGCGGGATTTTACTCGGTTTCGCTCGGGCCGCAGTTCTACTGATAATCTTGAAAGCAATACTATGTTTTAGCCTTGACAATTCACGCTAGAACTGTTGTCGGACGGCCGCTGATTGGTAGGATTGTTTCTTGCGATATCAGTTTCGGTGAAGCGGCTTTCGAGGGTGAATACCATATCAGCATTTCTGGCTCACAAACTGCGATACGACAGCCACAGACGCGTTTTCGGGGTAGTTAGTCCAGCCTAATTGTTGTTACTCAGAAATACGAGTGTTTTAACAGACGAGTTTTGTTTTATCGCGCCGCATTGGTTGTCTAGATCTGGTTATGTCAGCATTGCGTTAGTGTTGAATGTTGAGTTTAGACATCGGGATAACTCTAGATGTAAACGGCTACTTGGATTTTCTGCGGTAGTTACACGTGTTCATGAAGTTTGGTGAACAACCAATTGTCGCAGAGAAGTCTCTTCGGAACTGTCATAGGTAGAAAAGGAAATAGCAATGGCTATATCTCCCGGCGAGTTCGCGCTAGTCTCCAACGCGTTTTCGTTTACAATCGCGACAATGGGGGCAGCGACGTTATTTTTCTGGCTGGAACGTTCGCAAGTCAATCCTTACTATCGTACTGCCCTCACAATCACCGGCATTGTTACATTCATTGCATTATACCATTACATTCGCATTTTCGAAAGCTGGACTGCGGCCTACACTACGGTAAACGGCGTTTTGACGGTCACAGACAAGCCTTTCAATGACGCTTATCGATACGTCGACTGGCTGCTCACGGTGCCCTTGCTGCTGGTCGAGTTGATTTTGGTTATGCGGCTGACGAAGGAAGAAACTTGGTCAAAGGGAGTACGCTTGGGGTTGCTGGCGATGCTGATGGTTGCACTCGGATATCCGGGTGAAATTTCGTCGGTCTACAGCACGCGCTGGCTCTTTTGGGTCCTGGCAATGATCCCGTTCTTGATAATCATCTATGAGCTATACACGGGTCTTGGAAAGTCGATCGCTAATCAACCTGAAAGTGTCCGGGGGTTAGTCCGGCTAGCCCGCGACTTGACCGTAGTGACGTGGTGCTTCTACCCGATCGTTTTCGTCCTACCAATGCTTGGCATGTCGGGCGGGGCTGCAACAACGGCAGTACAGGTTGGCTACACTATTGCCGACGTCCTGGCAAAAGCAGGCTTCGGTGTCTTGATCTATCTTATCGCCATTCGTAAATCGGCGGTCGAGTCATCACGCTCTGAGGTAACCCAAAGTTGATCCAGAGGTAGAGATTGCGGTTGGGTACACTGCGCCCAACCGCTGTCCAAGCCAAACTGATCTTCGTAGTGTGCAAGTGATTTGGCTGGTATCGGGCTCCTGATCTTAGAATTGTGAGCCTTCACCGCATAATCCCACTACGCGATTTGGCGTAGTGACGTGTTTCAGCGGCATTTCACTGATTGGGCAGGAACGGGATTTGGATCATGCACGTTAGCGTGGCAGCGCGATCTGATCGCTCTAGTCCGTCAATCGATGGGCTGTTGCGGACTGTTGAACGTCGAATGACCATGTTATCGGTGGCTGCTGGAAGTGTTACCGTACCTCCGGGCGCACATGACGCTGCGGACGCCGTCCGGCACCACCTCGGATCAGGCGGTCAGCGGATCCGGGCGCGATTGGCGTTGCATACTGCGCAGGCTGTTAATTTGGCTCAAACAGATGCTGTTGCGTTGGCGACGTGTGCGGAGTTGCTGCACAATGCATCGCTGGTTCATGATGACCTTCAGGACCGGGGCACCGTGCGGCGTGGCAAACCTACCGTGTGGTGTGCCTTTGGAGATAGTGTTGCAATTTGTACAGGAGATTTGTTGCTTTCTGCCGCTTACAGCGCGCTCACGGCTTTTTCTGACTGCCGTGTTCTACCAGCGCTGATTGGCCTCGTGCACGCTCGCACAGCAACCGCCATTCACGGTCAATGCGCTGATCTTTCTAGGACACTTATCGACCTCAGTGACATAACAATCTATGAGCAGATCGCTAGGTCCAAATCGGGAGCGCTATTGAGTCTGCCGACGGAGATGGCACTTATCTCATCTGGGTACGGTGATTGGGCGCCACGCGCCCGGCAAGCGTCAGAGTCCTTTGCGATCGGCTATCAAGTACTCGATGATATCGAAGATTTCGAAGTCGATGGTGGCACGCGCGATGGGGGGCAAGCTCTTAATGCTGTGTCGGTCCTAACGGCAGCTGGGCATGGTCCGCAGGCATTCAATGTGGCCAGGGGTCTGGGGCAACGGCATTTAAGCGCTGCAATAGCGGCTGCTCACCTGCTTCCGAACCAGTGCGGGTCGCTGCTGATAGCTTTGGCTGAATCACTCGCTGACCGACTCGCACGCAGCGGAACAACGACATGCGTGCGCTAGTCATTGGAGCTGGGATCGGCATTCGAAACGACAACATCGGCATCCAGCGTCCGACCGTCATCCAGAACGACACCAGTTGCCACGCCGGCCTCCACACGCACGGTAGCCACTGTCGTCTTGAGCCAGATATCGACCC
>JANNSA010000790.1:0-5359 GCA_031402115.1 Hyphomicrobiaceae bacterium
CATCGCCGTCGAACTCGGCCGCGAGATGAATCTGCTCGATGACGAGTTGAGCGACGTGTATCTCGCCGGCCTGTTGCACGATGTCGGCAAGATTGGCATTCGAGACGACGTGCTCTGCAAGCACGGTCCGCTCACGCCGGAAGAGACACAGCTCATCCAGCAGCATCCTGAAATCGGACATGCAATCCTGAAGGATCTGCATCAAATCAGCAGCCTGCTGCCCGGCTTGCTGCATAACCACGAACGCTTCGTCGGCGACGGTGGCGAAGGTTCGCAACTGATAAATTTCTATGGGAACTCTCCTTTTAAAGGACGCAACTGCAAAGCAATATTGTGCGACGCAACAATAAGTTAAGCAAGGTATAAATAAAGCCAATTAGCTATATCAAAAGAAACGATTGGTGCTTCCGTTCGGGTATCGCTATGTTGCACATTGTGCAATGCAGTAAAGATTACATGGCCTTTGTTTCAGTAAGGAGTACGACGTGAAATTTATACTAAACTTTTTCAGCTACTTGGCCCAAAGCGACGAGTCCAACTCGTCTGCTTTGTGTGCTCTGCGACAGTCGGGCGGCCGACACGCGTCCCCGCTACATCACCAGCTACATCACCCGCTCCAGCACCACCCTAACCCGCGCAATCGTGCCCTCCACGTCCGTCAGCTTATCCAACCCAAACAACCCCAGCCGGAACGTCCGGAACTCCGCGCCCTCGCCGACTTGCAGGGGCACGCCGGCGGCGATCTGCATGCCGGCCTCGCGGAATTTCCTGCCGTTCTGGATGTCGGGGTCGTCGGTGTAGCTCACCACGACGCCGGGCGCGCCGAAGCCTTCGGCCGCCACCGACAAAACGCCGCGCTCGGCCAGCAGCGCGCGCACGCCGGTGCCCAGCGACCATTGCGCCGCTTTCAGCCGCTCGTATCCCAGCGCCTTGGTTTCGAGCATCGCGTCGCGAAAACCCACCAATGCGTCAGTTGGCATGGTGGCGTGATAGGCAAAGCCGCCGGCCTCGTAGGACGCCATGATGCTGCGCCACTTTTTCAGGTCCAGGGCAAAACTGTTGGAGGTGGTCTGCTCCAGCCGCTCAGTGGCGCGGGCCGAGAGCATCACCAACCCCGTGGAAGGCGAGGCCGACCAGCCCTTTTGCGGCGCGGAAATCAGCACGTCGACGCCGGTTAGCGCCATGTCGACCCAGACGGCGCCCGAGGCAATGCAGTCGAGCACCAGCAGCGCGCCAACGTCGTGGGCGGCGGCGGCCATGGCGGCGATGTAACCGTCGGGCAGGATCAGGCCGGCGGAAGTTTCCACATGTGGGGCGAACATCATGTCGGGCCGCGTTTCGCGGATCTTGGCGACCACCTCGGCGATCGGCGGCGGCGCGTAGGGCGCATGCGGATGGTTGCCGCCCTCGCGCGCCGGAGTCTGGCGAGCCATTACTACGGTAGTTTGGCTCGCAAACCCGCCCATCTCAAAAATCTGCGTCCAGCGAAAGGAGAACCAGCCGTTGCGCACGATCAGGGCGTGGCGGCCGCTGGCAAACTGGCGGGCGACGGCCTCCATGGCGTAGGTGCCGCCGCCGGGCACCAGCACCACCGCGTCAGCGCGGTAGGCCTCGCGCAGCAGGCTGGAGATATCGCGCATCACCGTCTGGAACTTCGCCGACATGTGGTTCAGCGAACGATCGGTGAAGACGACGGAAAACTCTTCCAGGCCGTCGGGATCGACGTCGGGGCGAAGTCCGGGCATCACAGTCTCCTAACGGCGGGGGGCATCGCTGAACGGGATTACGGTATAGCATCAGAGACTTTTACTGACAGGGCCCTTGTCACTGTATCGTTGGGCGGGCATCGTGGCAGTGAACGGGCCATAGCAGCCCAACACCAAGCACAAGCAGCAGCCGGTGCACTCATGAAAGTCTTTGTCTCCGCGGATATTGAAGGTGTTGCCGGCATCACGCATTGGGACGAGGCGAACAAGACGCATCCGGACTATCCAGAGTTCCGGGCGCAGATGACGCGCGAGACAGTGGCGGCGTGCGAGGGGGCGAGGGCGGCAGGCGCGACGGAAATCCTGATCAAGGACGCGCACGCATCGGGCCGCAACCTGCTGATCGACAAGCTGCCGGAAGACGTGCGCATCATCCGTGGCTGGGCCGGCGACCCGATGTGCATGCTGCAGGAGCTCGACAAGAGCTACTGGGCGGTCGTCATGATTGGCTATCACGACGCCGCCGGCACCGAGTCCAATCCACTGGCGCATACCTTGTCGCTGACGCCGATCCGCATCCGGTTGAACGACGAGCCGGTATCGGAATTCCACATCCACGCCTACGCGGCGGCGCTGCACGGCGTGCCGGTGGCTTTCCTGAGCGGCGATGCCGGCATCTGCGCCGCCGTCAAGCGGACCAATGCGGCGATCGGCGTCGTCGCCGTCAAGACCGGCTATGGCGGCTCCACCAATTCCCTATCGCCGGCGCTGGCCGTCCGCCGCATCCGCGAAGGCGTGACGGAAGCGCTGGCGGCGCGCCGCACCGACAAGCTGCTGAAACTGCCGGACCGCTTCAAGCTGGAGATCAGCTATGGCGACCCCATCAGCGCCGCGCGCATGAGCTGGTACCCTGGCGCCCGCCACCTCGGTGACCGCACGATCGGTTTCGAGACCCGTGACTACACGGAAGTGCTGCGCATGCTGAACTTTGTCACGTGAGGGCGCGGTAGGAGCAAGGCGATGGACAAGCCCACACCCGCAGTCACTCCGCCCGCGCCACCACCGGACGTGCCCGCACTCAAACGCGGTGAACGCGAAGCCCTGCGCCGCAAAGCCCGCCAAGCCGAAGCCCTGCGCCAAAACCTCACCCGCCGCAAACAAGGCGCGCGTGAGAAGGGGAAACCGGAGGGGACATAAGGTTTATGTGCGCCGTTATGCTCCCGCTTTACACCAGCATCTTGCCGGGGTTGAGGATGCCGGATGGGTCGAGCGCTGCCTTGACTGCGCGCAGCAGGTCCATTTCGACGGCGCTTTTGACCTTGGGCAGGTCGTCGCGCTTGGCGCGGCCAACGCCATGTTCGGCGCTGATCGAGCCCTCGAGTTCGACCACCAGTGCGTAGAGCGGATCGGAAACCTCGCGCCAGTGGCGCAGGTAGTCAGCCTTGTCCATGCCCAGGGGCTGACTGACGTTGAAGTGTAGATTGCCGTCGCCGAAATGGCCAAATGGCAGCGGCCGGGCGCCGGGCATCGCCCGCTCAATCAGCACACAGCCGCGCTCGATCAGTTCCGGGATGCGGTCGACGGGCACTGACACATCATGCTTCAGGCTGCCGCCCTCGAACTTCTGCGTCTCCGACATCAGTTCGCGCAGCCGCCAGAAGTCACGGGCTTGCGCCACCGAGCTCGCTACTACCGCGTCGGCAATGATCGCCGCCTCGATCGCGGACCCGAGCAGCGCCTCCAGCCGCCCGGCGGTACCGCCTGCCGGGTCGTGGCCGGACAGCTCGATCAGCGCGTACCAGGCATGGCGCGAGCCGAGCGGGTCGCGGGTGCCGGGCATGTGCTTGAGCACGAAGTCGATACCCCGCCGGGGCATGATCTCAAACGCAGTCAGGGCCGGGCCTGAACCGGCGCGGACATGGGTGAACAGATCGCGGGCTGCCGCAAGCGACGGCAGGCCAGCAAACGCAGTCGCCAGCTCAACCGGCTTCGGGAACAACTTCAGCACCGCCGCCGTGATGACGCCGAGCGTGCCCTCCGAACCAATGAACAGGTTGCGCAGATCATAACCGGTATTGTCCTTGCGCAGCGCCTTCAGGCCGTTCCAAACACGGCCATCGGCGAGCACGACTTCCAACCCGAGCGTCAGCTCGCGGGCGTTGCCATAGGCCAGCACACCGACGCCACCGGCATTGCTGCCGAGATTGCCGCCAATCCGGCAGGAGCCCTGCGACGCCAGGCTCAAAGGGAACAGGCGGCCGGCGGCATCGGCAGCTTCCTGCACCTTCTGCAAGGGCACACCCGCCTCGGCGACCAGCGTGTTGCCGGACGGGTCCAAGGCGCGGATGCGATCAAGCCGGGTCAGGTTGAGCACCAGCTCGTGGCCGTGCTCCCAGGGGATCTGGCCACCGACCAGACCAGTATTGCCGCTTTGCGTGACTATGCCCGTGCCGGTGGCGTGCGCCAGCGCCAGGATGCGCGATACCTCGTCCACCGATCCGGGCTTTAGCACCAGTGGCGTGCGGCCGACATATAGATCGCGCCATTCATGCAGGTAGGGCGCCTGCTCCTCCGGATCGCTGATCGCGTAGGCCGGACCGACAAGGCTGGCGAAGCTGGCCAGCAATTCGGCGGCCGGCGCCGGCGTGCGCGGCGGTTCAAGACTGGGCTCAGACATCGACGGCCTCGCGGTGATCAAGCGCGGCCAATTCATCGCCGCGCAAATGCGCATCGGCCGAGGGACCAAGTCGCGCCTCGAACACCTGGCGCAAGATTGTGTCGACGTCCAGCATCGCGGCAGGCTTGCCAAGGTCGGCCAAACTGGTCACGCCATGCTCACGGATGCCGCAAGGCACGATGCCGTCAAAGTGCGCGAGGTCGGGTGCGACATTCAAGCTGACGCCGTGCAGCGTGATCCAGCGCCTCACACGAATGCCGAGAGCGGCGATCTTGGCCTCGCGGCCGCCGCCCCGATCGACCCAGACGCCAATGCGGTCACGGCGCCGTTCGCCGGTGACGCCGAGCCGCGCCAAGCTAGCAATCAACCAATCCTCCAACGCCGTGACATAGGCCTTCAAGTCGGGTGCCCTGGGGTTTGGCCCGCGTTGGCGCAAGTCCAGCATGGCATAGGCAATGCGCTGCCCGGGGCCGTGATATGTGTACTGCCCGCCGCGCCCACTCGCATGCACGGGCAGCCCGAGCGGGTTGAGCAGATCCTGCGGTTTAGCGCTGGTGCCGGCGGTGTACAATGGCGGATGCTCCAGCAGCCAGACCAGTTCGCGTGCCTGACCAGCCGCGATCGCGGCGACGCGCGTTTCCATGACGGCTACGGCCGCCGCATAGGCAACGGGCGACCCCGTGCGCACCCAATCGACCGGCTGATTCCTCGACATTGACATCCGCGCAGTATGCCGCTCCCGGCCGCGCCTTGCAAAGCCCGAGCGGGTCTGTTACCCACCCGACGCGCTGGTGTTCAGCGCCAAAGCGGCCATGGCGGAATTGGTAGACGCACTAGCTTGAGGTGCTAGCGGGGCAACCCGTGCAGGTTCGAGTCCTGTTGGCCGCACCACTCTATCGGAATTGCCGAAGTCAGCGGGGGCCACAGGGCACTTCGCCAGCCCTCAGCGCTTCATCCTGGCCGCAACCAATTCCGC
>JANNSA010000791.1:0-9662 GCA_031402115.1 Hyphomicrobiaceae bacterium
CGGGTGCGCTGGCGGCGCTGGCCCTGAAGGCGACCCGCACGCCGTGGCCGTCGCGCGCTGACTTGCCGCTGCTGGCGATCACGGCGGCGGGCGTCATCTTCGGTTTTCCGCTGCTGGCCACCATCGCCATGCAGACGGTGCCGTCGGCGCATGGCGGCGTCGTGCTCGGCATCCTGCCGTTGGCGACGGCGGCGGCCAGCGTGCTGTTCGCTGGCGAGCGGCCATCGCTCGGTTTCTGGCTCTGCGGCATGCTCGGTAGCGCCGCCGTCATGGCGTTTGCACTGATCGACAATGGCGTCGCGGCACTCCGGCTTGAATTTGGCGACCTGCTGCTGATTGCAGCGGTCGCTGCCGCCGCCATTGGCTACGCGCAAGGGGCGGTGCTGGCCAAGCGACTGGGCGGCTGGCAGACCATTTCCTGGTGCCTGGTGCTGTCGGCACCCTTCCTGGCGCTCGGCGTTACGCTGTTCACGCCGTCCATCAACTGGGGCGCCAGCCTGCCGGCCTGGGGCGGCTTCTTCTACGTGGCCATCTTCAGCCAGTTCCTCGGTTTCTTTGCCTGGTATCGCGGCTTGGCGCTTGGCGGTATCGCCCGCGTTGGTCAAGTGCAGCTGCTGCAGCCGTTCATCACGCTCGTTGGCGCTGTCGTGTTGCTGGGCGAACAGATCGGCGTGCTGGAAGTTGGCTTTGCCATACTGGTTGTGGCGCTGGTGGCCCTCGGCCGGCAAATGCGCGTTGCCCGCGCCTGATCGGTTCGACTTGAACGATTGGCGTAAGCGGAGGTTTACGAGTTGGATGGTCTAACGCCTTGCAATAAATAATTGTTCACCATTCCAACGCACCCTGGGCACCCTTGAGTTAGTGCGTATGGACGAGTGACCTATGCCCGATACCGTCGGCGCCAGCGTAACCGTGGACGGCATCACCAGCCGGCCGGACTACGCCTATGTGCCGCCTGATGCCTTCTTCACGGGCGCCGATATCCCTGCTGGCACGCCCAACATTTTCAACGCCGCCGACTTTGGCGCCGTCGCTGACGCCGGAGTCGACAACCGGCTGATGATCCAAGCCGCCATTGATGCGGCTTTTGCGGCGGGCGGTGGTGTCGTCGTGCTGGAAGCCGGCACCTATGGCCTGACCGGCAGCCCAACGGCCGGTGGCAATGGCGCGCTTTACTTGAGAGACAACGTCTTTCTGCTGGGCGAGGGCATGGGCGAGACCGTGCTGCGGGTCATGGATGGCTGGGACAGCAAGATGACCGGCATCGTCCGTTCGGTGCCGGGCCAGGAGAACGCCAACTATGGCCTCGCCGATCTGACACTTGACGGCAACCGCGCCAACACGACCGGCAAAGTGGATGCCTTCTATTGCGGTCCGGATCCGGGCGGCACCACCGCCGATCGCGACGTCTATGTGCTGCGCGTCGAGGCCAAGGACGCCGAGGGCTATGGCTTTGATCCGCACGAGCAGACGCATCGCCTGCTGATCGCCGACAGCGTTTCGCATGGGCATGGGCTGGACGGCTTTGTCGCTGACCACATCGTCGACGGCGAGTACCGTAACAACATCGCTTACGGCAACGACCGGCACGGGATTAATATCGTCACGACCAGCAATGACATGCTGATCACCGGCAACATCGCCTATGGCAACGGCGCGTCGGGCATCGTCGTGCAACGCGGCAGCGAGGCCATACCGTCACCCTCCAACATCATCATCGAGGGTGGCGAAACCTACGGCAACGCCCATTCCGGCGTGCTGATCCGGATGTCGAGCGACATCGTCGTGCGCGATGTCGACATCCACGACAATGGCCGCGCCGGTATTCACATCAAGGGCTCGCACGATCTCACGATCGAGAACAACAGCATCACCAACAGCTCGGCCTCGCGGCCGGCTGGCTATCCGGATGTGTTGATCGAATCGGAAACCGACTCGATCGCCGCCATGAAGACCTATGAGTCGACCAATAGCCTGATCCAGAACAACGTATTCACCGCGAGCGCGACATCGCCGACCACCTATGGCGTGCTGGAGAAAGCGGGCGCAGTCGGCGGCAATATCGTGCTGGAGAACGTCTTCATCGGCCAGCGCGACGGCACCACGTCGCTGCTCGGTGACGGCAGCTATGCGTACAACACGCCGGCGCCAACCGCTGGTGATGACAGCATGGGCGGCAGTCCTGGAGCCGACACCATCGATGGCGGCGCCGGCAATGACAGCATCACGGGCGGCGGTGGCGCGGACTCCTTGATCGGCGGCGACGGCAACGACAACCTGCATGGCGGCGACGACAATGACACCGGGCTCGGTGGTCTGGGCAACGACTCGATCAAGGGTGAAGCCGGCAATGACAGCCTGGACGGCGGCGATGGCCTGGACTCGCTGAGCGGCGGGCTTGGCCACGACGTGCTGCTCGGCGGCGCTGGTGCGGACTTCCTCGACGGCAGCGATGGCGACGACAGCCTCGACGGCGGCGACGACAGCGACAGCTTACGCGGTGGCCTCGGCGCCGATCTGGTGCTGGGTGGCGCCGGTGCCGATACTCTCTCCGGCGCCGAAGGCCGCGACAGCCTGGACGGTGGCGACGGCAATGACAGCCTCTATGGCGGCGACGACAACGATAGCGGGTTCGGTGGGCTTGGCCTCGACACGCTGAAGGGCGACGCTGGCAATGACAGCCTGGCAGGCGGCGACGATGCCGACCAGCTGGCTGGCGACCTTGGCAATGACAGCCTCCGTGGCGATGCCGGCAACGACACCCTGGCGGGCGGACTTGGCCTGGACAACCTCGATGGCGGCGCTGGCCATGATAGGGCCGACGGCGGCGACGACGCTGACACGATCCTGGGCGGCGCGGGTTCTGACCTGCTGGCCGGCGGAACGGGCGCCGACTGGCTCGACGGCGGCGATGACAATGACACTCTGAACGGCGGTTCCGACAACGACACCCTGCTCGGCGGCTTCGGCGACGATGCGCTCGACGATGCCATCGGCGACAATTCCCTGAACGGCGGTGACGGCAACGACACGCTGCGCAGCGGCATTGGCGCTGATCACCTTCTCGGCGGCGCTGGCAATGACTTGCTGGAGAGCGGCGACGGCAACGACAGCCTGAGCGGCGATGCGGGCAGTGACACCATCCGCGGCGGCGCCGGACTCGACACCCTTGACGGCGGCGCTGGCGACGATGCCGTGGCTGGCGGCGACGGCAACGACCTATTGGCCGGTGGCGATGGCGACGACCGGCTGGCTGGCGAGAACGGTGACGACCAACTCGATGGCGCCGCCGGCAATGACTCACTGGCGGCTGATGCGGGCGCCGATACCCTGCTGGGTGGCTTGGGCCTCGACACCCTGTTTGGTGGCGTTGGCGCCGACCTGCTGGCTGGTGGCGATGCCGCTGATCTGCTCGATGGCGGCGCTGACAATGACAGCATAACCGGGGGGGCGGGCGACGATCGCCTGTTTGGTCAGGACGGCAATGACAGCCTGGGCGGCGGTGACGGCAATGACCGGCTGTGGGGCGGCATCGGCGACGATACGTTGCGCGGCTGGCTTGGCGATGACATCCTGATTGGTGGTGTTGGCCGCGACCGGCTGTTCGGCGGCGCTGGCGCCGACAGCCTCAATGGCGGCAGCGACGCCGACCAATTGCTCGGCGGCGACGGCAACGACGTGCTGCGCGGCAATCTCGGCAGCGACCTGTTGCTGGGTGGCGCCGGCGCTGACGCCCTGTACGGCGGCTTCGGCAATGACACATTGAACGGCGGCGCGGGCGCCGACCAATTCGTGTTCATGTCAGGCGCTGGTCAGGATGTCATTGCGGGCTTCGAACAGGGCAGCGATCTGATCGCCATTCAGATCGCCGGGATCGAGAGCTTCGCCAGCCTGCAGATCACCCAAGCCGGCACGTCGGCCGTTATCAGCCTGGGCGCGGGTTCAGTCACCGTGCGCGCCATGACGGCGGACGACCTCAGCGCCAGTGATTTTGTGTTTGTCTGAGGCTCCCACGCCGTCGCGTACGAAAGTCCCTCTGCAGGCCGTATCGCACCGGTGAACCGTACAGCAAGCCACGGGTTTGGCTCCGAAGAAAGCGACAGATCAAGGCGAGTACGACAGGGCCGGGGACGTCCCGCACCCTTACGCTGATCCGTCACGCCGCCAGGTAGCGGTCCAGCACGTTGCGGGTGATGCGCTCGACAAAGGCGTCGCGGTCGATCAGGCCGGCGACCCATTCGCAGGTGCCGGCGGTAAACACCTCGCCTCGGCCCTTGGGCATGGTCACCATCATGCCCGAGCCATAGCGCATCTTCTCGCAGGTTTCCGGGCGGTCATTGCCATAGACCATCAGCGCGGCGAAGCGAAGGTCGTCATCGCCCAGGAACGCATCGACGCCGCGATAGCCATGGTTCTCCTCAGCTAAGGTCGCGACGCCCATGGCGATGATTTCCACGCTGTCGGGCGCGCCGTCTTCGCCGGTCGGGTAGGGCAGGCCGTAGCGGAATTCGTGCGTCAGCCCATCGACTTCGTAGCCGAAGATGCGCGAGGCACCACCGAACACGTCGCCATAATACAGATCGGTGCCGGCGAACGCCCAGTGCTTCGGCCGGTAGACGGTGAAGCCGCCGGCATGGCGCGGCGCTGCTCCGCCCCAGCCGGCATAGAGCCCGCGCAAGGCGTTGACGCCAAAGGTCGAGACGCCGGGCCGCCTGACCGTGACGGATTCCCAGGCCGTGGTCGCCAGGTGCTCGTCGGCAGTACCCATGACCGGATCGTCCGTCAGCGCTGCGTATTTGTGGCAGACTTGGGTGGCGCCGTCGTCTTCCAGCCGGATCTGCCAGAGAAAGTTACCGGCGAAACGGGCAACGCGGCCGCCTGCCTCCGTGAACGCATCGACGGCGTCGCGCATCTGCTTTGACCAGTACTCGTCGTGGCCGATGAACACGGCGACCTTGTAGCGGGTCAGCAGCGCCGGATCGGCATGCACATCATGCAGCGTCGCAATGTCGGCCTGATAGCCGGCGGCCTCGGCCCAGCGCGCGAACGGCCGGTCATAGCTGGCCCAGCCGGTCGAGGCGTATTTCTTCGAGTAACCGTTGGCGTATGCCCATTCCATATGCGGGTGCCGCAAGGCCGCGCCCATCACCGGCGGCGTCCGCAAGGGAATGCGCGGCGCGCCCTCGGGCAACACGGCAAAGCCGCGCGCCAGCGGCCGATGTAGCGAGACACGCGGCGAACACTGGTTGCGCTGCGGCCCGCAGATGCCCTCATACTGATTTGACCCGCCCCAGTCGTTGTAGGCCAGCCAGGTGCCACTCGCCACGATATGCAGGATCGGCGCTTCCTGGCCAGCCGCGGCACGCACGATGAAGACGTGGTGATGTTCCAAGGGCTTGCCGTCCGCAGCGATGCCCGAAATGCGCAGGATGTAGCCGCCAGATCGCCAGTCCGGCGAAACCGCCAGCGTCAGTGCCACCGGCCAGCCGCAGCCGCGCACGGAACAGTCGTCCGGGGTTGCATGCAGCACACCAGGGAAGTTGTCATGGCGCCAGACCTCGCGCCGTTCCACGCCGTCGCGCCAGAGCTCCAGTGTCACCTTAGGCAGGCTTGTGGAAACGTGCAGATTGACGGTGTCGCCCGGCGCATAGGACCAGCGATCTGTGTAGCACCAGGCTTGCGGCTCGGCAGGATCGTCCGATGCGCGCTCGTGGAAGTTTTCCATGACCGCCGACGGCCAGGCGCCCTGGGTGGTCGACCCGCGCTTTGTCATTGCCAGCCCCGCTGCATTTCCTGGCCACCGGTCGACGCGCTTACCAGACGCCGCGCCGCAGGCCGGTCCACAGATAACCCCAGAGGGTGGGATGATACCACTGCCCTGACGGCAGATCGCGGATGGCCGGGTTGAGGCGGCCAGCCAGCGCATCCTCAAGCGCGCGCACGGTAACATCGCGGCCGGCTGCCGCCAGCAGCAAGGGATAGGTTGCAAAATTGTCGGCGGGCGTGTGCGGTGCGGTGGCCCAATGCAAAATGCCACCGGTGTCGACGCCAGCATCGACTAGATGCGCCGTCACGCCGAAATTGTCCGGGTCGGCGCTCGCCAGCGCCCAATAGCCGCCGCACATGCCGCGATAGGCCGGATTGATGCCGGCATGATAGTTGATGACCGGAGCGGTGATGGCACTCAACGTTGCACGGCCGATCATCCGCGTGCCAACCACCAAAACAGCGCGCGGCTGCAGCCGTGTCAGCGCGGCACGGCAGGCATCGGAGTTGACGGAGCCAATGCTGATCTCGGTGCAATCAGCCAGCGGCATGTCAGTGTTCAGGTTGTAGCGACCGACAATGTCGTGCCGCCGCCGCTCGCTAAACTTCGCCAGCAGCCGTTGCAGCACGCCAAAACCAACCTGGCCAGCGACCGTGACGACGCCTAGCTTGCTCAGCCGGTTCCGGAACAGCTGGCTGAGCGGCACTGGCGCCTCGCGCAACACCGTGACGGCGCCAAACCGCTCGATCACCGCATTGATGATGATCGCCGGCAACAGCCCGCCGGCAGTTAGGACGACAATGCTCTGGTCTGGTTGCATGGCGGTTTCCTGGCTGCACAGGTTGGCGACCGGTCAGCGATGCGGCTGCCCGATCGACGCCCACGCCAGTGCATGCAAGGGGCGCGCCAGCCGTGCGCTTGGCTTGGACCGCGCTGCGAGCCTACCTGGCTGACTGCGGTACAAATCTCCCAAGCGGCGCAATTGCCCGCGACGACTACTTCCATGATGATGAGATGCGAAGCAGGCGGCTTTCGGTTAAGGAAACCGCACAGAGGCCAGCACAACGCCTGGTGAACTTTAACCCGGTTGCGCCATCCCTGTATCGGCGAAGTAGAGAGACACTGATGGCCAAGAAACCTCCCGTCCCGACGCCTGTCTCAACCGGCTTCTGGCTGTTCAAGTCGGAGCCGGATGTCTATTCCTGGGCGATGCTGGTGGCGGCGGGTGCCGGCGGCGAGCCGTGGACCGGCATCCGCAATTACCAGGCGCGCAACAACATGCGGGCAATGCGCATCGGCGATCGCGGCTTCTTCTATCATTCCAACATCGGCAAGGAGATTGTTGGCATTGTCGAGGTGTGCCGGCTGGTGCGGCCGGAGCCCGGCGACGACAGCGGCACTTGGGAATGCGTTGATGTCCGCGCCGTGACGCCAGTCCGGCGTCCGGTGACGCTGATCGAGGCTCGCGCCGAGCCACGGCTCACGGGCATGCCCTTGGTGACCAACAGCCGGCTGTCCGTGCAGCCGGTCACGGCGGAGCATTGGCAGGTGTTGTGCGCGCTGGCGGGGATCGCGGATGCGGATTGCGACACGCCCGCGGCCGCTGCGAAGGCACAGGGCAAGGATCGCCGGGTGCCAGCAAAAGCTGCTAGTCTGAAGCTGCGGCTCACAGCGAAACCTTGATCGTCCGCGCGCTGCGCATCGCCATGCCCGGTTTCCGTGCTACCAACGCCTGCTGGGTCATCCGGTCCAGGGGGCAGCCTGACGGCGGGGGCGGCGCATCACATGCTGGAACGCGCACAGGAACAGGCTGGAGATCAGGCAGCGGCGGACCGCGCTTTTGTTCGCGACAATTGCGCGATTGGCGCAGCGGCGCTGGTGCCGGAAGTCCGCCTGCATTTGGCGCGCAACGCCCGCGATATCTGGCAGGACGCGGAGCAGCATGCGGGGCGCGGGCCGTTGGCGGCGCGGCCGTTCTGGGCATTCGCCTGGCCCGGCGGTCAGGCGCTGGCGCGGCATCTGCTCGACCATCCCGAACTGGTCGCCAGGGCGCGTGTGCTGGATATGGGCGCTGGCTCGGGCATCGCCGCTATCGCCGCGCTGCAGGCCGGTGCGGCCGGGGCCCTTGGCGTCGACATTGACCGGCTGGCGGCCGTCGCCATGCAGATGAATGCGGCGAGCAATGACGTGCAGCTCAGTGTGACGACCGACGATCTGCTGAACGAGCCAGGCGCCGGATCGGCCGCCAATGCCCGATGTGACGTCATCCTGATCGCTGACATCGTCTATGAACCGCATCTGGCGGGGGCGGTTGAAGGTTTCCTCGCCCATGCCGTGCAACAAGGCACGCGCATCCTGTTCGCTGACCGCACGACCGGCGTCCTGCCGCGCTTGCAATCGCGCCTCAGTTGGCGGTTGGTGGCCGAATACGCCGCGCCCGTGGTGCCGTCGCTGGAAGACGAGTACCCTGAGCGCGCCCGTGTGTTGACCATTCCGTGAGCGTATCGCTCGCTGGCTGAAAGTTCCCCCGTGACAAGTCCCTCGCGTGACCCGGCAGCCTTCATCCGCGCCAACACCCGGCTGCTGACGCCGCCGCTGGTGCCGGAGGTGCGTTTGCATCTGGCCGAAGAGTCAGTGCCGATCTGGGAGCAGACCGAGGCCGAACTGGACGCGATCGGGCTGCCGCCGCCGTATTGGGCGTTTGCCTGGGCCGGCGGCCAGGCGCTGGCGCGTTACGTGCTCGACAATCCGGCGCTGGTTGCCGGCAAGTCCGTGCTCGATCTGGCGGCCGGCTCCGGGCTGGACGCCATCGCTGCGGCTAAGGCCGGCGCCGCAGACGTGCTGGCCAACGATATCGACGCCCTGGCGCTGACGGCCATCGCGCTCAACGCGACGATCAATGACGTGTGTGTTGCCACCTCCGGCGCTGACTTGCTCGGCGGACCCGCCAGCGACGCGCGCGTCATCCTGGTTGGCGACCTGTTCTATGAAAAGCCGCTCGCCGAGCGCGCCCTGGCCTGGCTGCGGGCCTGCGCCGCCCAGGACGCGCTGATCCTGATCGGCGATCCGGGACGCAGCTACTTCCCCAAGGACGTGTTCGAGCCGCTTGCCACCTATGCGGTGCCGGTAACGCGCGAACTGGAAGACTCGACAAACAAGCAAACGACCGTCTGGCGGCTGCCATGCCAATAAGCAACGGCGCCGTACCAACCTTCGTACCAACTTTCACGCGCCCGTGGTTACTGGGGGGTTTGAGTAGCAACGGAACGGTTTTACCAGGTAAGGGCTGAAATGCTCGCCTGGACGCCGCCGCGGAAGATCTGGCCGCATCCGCTGAAACCTCAAGACCGACCGTCAATCGACCGTATTACGAACTATTCGGCAATGGGCCGGAAGGGTGCGTCAGTCACGGATGATCAGACGGCGTGTGCTTTTTGTGTGCGTCAACCGTCGCCGGTAGAGGCAACGTTTTGCTGCACCGCAATCGCAACAGCGCAAAATCAGGAAGAGAACGGTCGGTCTTGGGTGATTATCGAGCGCCGCCGCGACGATCGGCCTCTGGCCGATTTCGGCAAGGTTGACCCAAAGCCGTCATTTGCCGGTGCACAATACCGGTGCGGCAAGATTTACTCGAAACATGACGACTCACCATGTGCGCTGCAAAAAACGCTCGGTGTCAGGCCGACTTCACGAGGTCCGCAGCTTTCTCGCCGATCATGATGCAGGGGGCGTTGGTGTTGCCGCTGACGATCACCGGCATGATCGACGCATCGGCGACACGCAAGCCCGTCAATCCCCGGACACACAAACGGTCGTCGACGACCGCCATCTTGTCATGCCCCATCTTGCAGGTGCCCACCGGATGCCAGACGGTGTTCGACGAGCGGCGGATGTA
>JANNSA010000792.1:0-19434 GCA_031402115.1 Hyphomicrobiaceae bacterium
GATACCAAGGCCACTGGCCGTATCGGCGATGTTGGTGGCGAGCGTCTCTGTCCGCGCTGTCAGCAGGTCCGGTTGCCGGCAAACCAGCTTGCGCAACTGCGGCTCTGTCAGGTCAAGGAGCCGCGACAGGTCGGCGAGCCGTTGCGACAGCGTGGCCGGCGTATAGTTGAACAATGACGTCTGCTTGAGCGCCATCCGGGCATAGTCTTCGGGCGCCAGGCCGATCAATGCACCCGCCGCCGTCAGATGCTCCCAGAACCGGTCGGGGTCGCGTTCGATAGGCCCGGCATTCGCCAGCAGCAGTTTTGTCATTGCGGGCGGGTCGAGCCCGAGCCGGGCACCCAGATCCCCTGCCCGGCCGATCAGCACATCCGCATCGCGGGCCAGCACATGCGGGTTCCGTCGCCATAGCCTGCCCATCTGCGTCGCCGTCAGCCCCAGCCCCACCATCAGGCTTTCGCATCGCCGGTTGGCGGTCTCAGGCGTCAGCGACAGGATGCCAGGTGCCCGCCCGCCTGCATGAACAACGGCGGCGAGCCCGACACCAAGCGCCGCCGCCAGAGCGGCCAGACGTCGTTGCGCGGCAAGCGGATTGCCGGCCAGCAGCGCCGGGTTGCCCAGCAGAATGGCAACGGCCGCCGGACGCTCAAGGCCGAGTGTCTTGCCCCACAGCCCGATGCGCCGCGCCATCGTCTCGGGGTTGGCCAGCAGGATGCCCGGTGCCCGCAGACCGGCTGCCACCACGGTGCCGCGTTCGGCGGGCAGGCCAGCAGCTATGGCCGCCACACGCGCGTCGAGAGTCTCGGTGCTCGCGTAGAACAGCGGCGGCGACCGGGTCGCGGCGGCAATGAACTGCGCTTGCGTGACGCCCAGCATCCGCGCGCCCGCCACGACGTTCGCCGCGATGGTCTCGGGCTGCATCCGCAGCAGCCGCCGATGCCCCTCAATGGCGCCCTTCAGCGCCGTCTGCGCAAGGCCCGGCGCCAATGTCTGGAGCAGCCCGAACAAGGTTCTCGCGCGTTCGTCTTCCCCCGGCCGGGGCTGGTCGTCATCCGTTGAATTCATCCGCCTACAGCGTATAGCATCGCCGCCGGCCCGTCGATGGGGCGTAGTGCATGCCCCAGGCCACGCGCATTCGCATGAGGCGTAGCCGTCGGCGGGTGCCCGCGTGAACTGTCGCGCGGGGGGCGAAGGCGCATGCTGGCTCCGTTCCGGCCCGTTCCACCCGAAGCGGTTTCGTAGCGTGCCGGGTGTTTGCGCCGGCGCGCAGACGCTTCAAGGGCTTCGCCCTCGGCCTTCGGCAGAGCCGGGCCGCCTCGCGCGGGGTGCCCCGCGCTTCGGTTCCGCGCCCGCTTATCCGCCGTCGCCTTTCGCCGGCATCGAAACCGCCATCGGGGCGGTCTCACCAGCCGAAAGGACCGCCATGACCGCCAGTTCCACCCCGCGCCGCGACCTCCATGCCGAGATCACCGCCAAACTCATCGCCGCCATCGAACGCGATCCCGGCCGGCCGCATATGCCCTGGCGCCAGTCCCTCGACCTCGGCGTGCCGAGCAACGCGCATACCGGCAATGCCTACAACGGCGTCAACATCATCTGCCTGTGGGTGGCCGCCTGCATGCGCGGCCTGACCCAACCGGTCTGGGCCACTTACAGGCAATGGGCCGAACTCGGATGCCAAGTGCGCAAGGGCGCCAAGGGCGAGGTCGTCATCTTCTACAAGGAGTATGCGGCCGAGCCCAATCCCGACGTTGCCGACGACGACGGAAAGCGCCGCATCGCCCGCGCCAGCTTCGTCTTCAATGCCGCCGACGTCGACGGCTTCGTGCCCCCTGCCCCGGCCGAGCGCCTCGGTCCCATCGCCCGCATCGCCGCCGCCGACCGCTTCATCGCCGCCACCGGTGCCCGCATCATCCACGGCGGCGAGCGTGCCTTCTACCACCCCGCCACCGACACCATCACCATGCCGGACGAGGGCCTGTTCGTCGGCACCCCGACCATGAGTCGCGATGAGGCATATTTTTCCGTCTTGCTCCATGAATCCTGCCACTGGACAGCGCCGAAGGCCCGCTGCGACCGCGATCTGAGCATGCGCTTCGACAAATCAGCCGTGGCGGCCGAGGAACTCGTCGCGGAAATCGGCGCCGCCTTCCTGTGCGCCGAACTCGGAATCACCCAGGATGTCCGCCCCGACCACGCCCAGTACATTTTCAGCTGGCTGACCCTGCTCAAGCGCGATCCCAAGGCCATTTTCACCGCCGCCGCCAAGGCGTCGCAGGCCGTCGCCTACCTCAAATCCCTCCAGGCCAAGGAGTGAGACCCATGGCCCGCTCCCCCGCCAAGCCGTCCGCCCAGGCTGCCGCCAAGCCCGTGCCCAAGCCTGCCGCCGCCAAACGGCCGGCCAAAACGCCGCGCCAGCCCCGCGTCACTATGCACCCGCTGGTCTGGCGTTACGCCGTCTGCCGCATCCGCCACAGCCGCAACCACCTGGAGCCCGGCGGCTCACTGCTGGAGCTGACCCTGGTCACGCCTGAAGGCGCGCCGTTGCCGATCACCCGCACCGGCTACTGCTGCCACTTCATGACTGAAAAGGACCTCATCGCCGCCGGCGGTCCCGCCGCCTTCTTCACCGCCTGGCTCGACCGCGAGTCCGCCACCAAGGCCTGGGCCCGCACCGAGTTCCTGTGGCGCCAGGGCGATCTGTTTGCCTCCGAGGCGATTGGAGAATGAGATCAGTCGCCCGACCAGTTCCCACGGCGGCTCACCAGTGGCGGTCTTGCACGCGTAGCTACCATCCCAGCTACCAAAGGCATTTCGAGAGGTTGGTCACCTCGTGAAACGGCGGTCGCCGCTGTGACCTCGTGGTAGCTATATGGTAGCTATTTTTGCGAGCTGCCCATCCCTGAGTCCGTAACTTACTGATTTTATTGGTGCCGGCTACCGGATTTGAACCGATGACCCCCTGATTACAAATCAGGTGCTCTACCAACTGAGCTAAGCCGGCTGAAGTCAGAGTGTTATGGTGTTTACGGCGATAGTGTTGGTACTGAACATCCCCGTAGACAACTCGTAGACAACGTCGCTTCATGCTCCCAGCGCAAGTCGGGCTCTCGAAGCCCTGCCCATCGTGCACTGACGCCGTTTCGTCTAGCATGCTTCGGGTTCGCCTGTCATGCCGCAGCAAGCCGCCCGGGTGCGGTGGCGGGCACGGGCTCTGTAGACAACCGCAAACACGGCGAACCGAGCCCCCGGCGGGCAACCTTGAACCGGCCCGTGAGCAACCGCCCCGCAGGCGAAGCAGCCCCAGCACATGGCCAGGGCTCCTCACTCGCCCATAGGCAGGACCGCTCTCACCCACAAGCGATGGCGAGAACGACGCCCGTGCTGCCCGGCGGCAGCGCCATGAGCAGCTTGCGTGTGTCAAGGTGCTTGAAGCCGGCGCTGCCATCCAACCCGGCCAACACGCTGCAGGACTTCGCGAACCCCACCTCCTTAAGCGCGCACGTCGCCGCTCCAGGTCCGTGCGGGATGGCCCGATTGACGTACCGGTCAGCTGCTTGCTCAGGGTCATCGTGACAGTCGCGCTCCTTGGTGTTGACGTTGATCGATGGTTCAGGCCGCAACCGGCGCGCGCCCGTTGCTCACCTTGCGCAACGCACGCACCAGCTTGAGCATCGACGCCGCCGCAGAGCCGTCGGCAACAGCGCGCGCCACTTCATCCAATAGCCAGATCACTTCACACTGAGCCACAGTGGCTAAGTCCTGGCCGAACCCCTCGGCACCCTCCACGCTTAGACACCAAAGTGAGAGGTCAGTGAATAGTTCGGGCTGGTCAATTCGGGCAATTCCAAAGACCCCTTAGTGTTCCCGTCTTATCGGAAGAGACCGCAGGTTTCGTCAGCCTCGACCCGCGCGCGCCATTTGGCGCATCACGGCGTCAGGGAAACAGCGCAAGATGACGCTGAAGACGACAGCCAAACTTGCTGCCGCAACGACATCTTGCGGTCGCCTTCGGCGCCGACTTGCGCTGGCGTCCGGAGTTGTCGATGGGCCAAGCGGCTGGCGCTGCTTGAGAACGATGAAATTGGGGAGCAAGCGTTAGAGTCAGAACAGTAGCGGCAAGCAACCGGGACGGTAAAGCAATCGCAACAATTCTGGGCATTGCAAGTCAATGGCACAGTCAAGGGTCTTTCGCGCGCCCGACTTTGCCGTTATGTGCAACATCAGATTTTGGCGCGTTGCAGCATGCCGAAGAGATCGCGCGGATCGTTCGGATCAGCCAGCATGTCCAGTTCAATAAAGAACCGTGAGCCTTTAATGCGGCGATGGACATATTGCAACGCGCTGAAATCTTCGATAGCAAAACCGACGCTGTCAAACAGCGTAATTTGGCTTTGCCCGGTGCGGCCGGCGCGCGCACCAGCAATGACTTCCCAAAGCTCCGTGACGGGATGGCTGGCAGCAAGCTGCTGAATTTCGCCCTCGACCCGGGTTTGTGGCGGATACTCAACGAAGATCTCCGATCGCAGCAGAATGTCACGATGCAGCTCAGTCTTACCTGGGCAATCACCACCGATAGCGTTGATATGTACGCCCGAGCCAATCATATTGTCCGTAAGAATCATCGCATTCTGCTTATCAGCTGTGCACGTCGTAATGATCTGTGCCCCGACCATGGCCTCCTCGCCGCTTTGGCACGACACCACGGTGAGGCCGGTTTTCTTGAGGTTCAATGCGCATTTAAGCGTCGCCGCAGGATCGATGTCATAAAGCCGGACAGTGTCGATACTGCAAATGGCCTTGAAGGCAATGCATTGGAATTCTGACTGCGCGCCGTTGCCAATCATGGCCATCGTTTTGGCACCTTTAGGCGCCAAGTATTTAGCGGCAAGTGCCGACATAGCCGCCGTGCGCAGCGCTGTCAGCAACGTCATTTCACTGAGCAGAATGGGGTAGCCGGTTTGTACATCCGCCAGCAGTCCGAAGGCCGTCACAGTTTGTAGGCCCTGCTTGGTGTTTTTAGGGTGACCATTGACGTACTTGAATCCGTACATTTCGCCATCAGAAGTCGGCATCAGTTCAATAACACCCGTATCTGAATGGCTGGCGACGCGCGGCGTCTTATCAAAGGACTCCCAGCGGCGGAAGTCTTTCTCTATCTCGGCAGCCAGCTCAATGAAGACTGTTTCCAGGCCGATGTGGTTGACCAATTGCATCATATGATCAACCGATACAAACGGCACCAGCGCCAACTTCGATGGAGCAGAAGACATAGACGGATTTCCTTGTCGGCTACGCAGCATCGGGAGCGCGGGCTCTGGTTTCGCTGGTAGACAATGACTGAAACATAGCGGGGCAAGAGACGTTGACAGCAAGTCGGGGAGCGGCTGTATAATTCAGGTCGACAGCCTATGGCCCATTGATCCGATCCAATGCTGCGGCCAGCGCATCGGCCATGATGTCAGCCTCCTGAATACCAAAGGCCAAGGGCGGCTTGATCTTCAGCACGTTATCGAAGGGCCCATCGGTCGAGATCAGCACGCCGTCTTCGCGCATCAGATTGGCGACATCATTGGCGACTTGGGTTGCGGGTTCCAGCGTCTGGCGATCGCGCACTATCTCGACACCGAGAAACAGGCCTTGGCCGCGCACATCGCCGATCACCTCATGGCGCGCCGCCAGTGCCTGGAAACGTGCCTTCAAATGGTCGCCGGTGATTTTGGCTTTCGCCTGCAGGTCTTCCTTCTCCATTACATCCAGCACGGCCATGCCGACAGCGGTTGAAACCGGGTTGCCGCCAAATGAAGAGAAGAACTCCATGCCGTTGGTAAAGGCGGCCGCGATCTCAGGCGTGGTGACAACCGCAGCCATCGGATGGCCGTTGCCGATTGGCTTACCGAGCGTCACGATGTCGGGCACGACGCCTTGCGGACCATGCGCCCACATATGGGTGCCGACGCGACCGAACCCAGTCTGCACTTCATCGACGATGACGAGGCCGCCGGCCTTGCGCACATGCTCGGCTGCGGTTTTCAGATAGCCATCGGGAAAGAACACCTGCCCGCCGCAACCCGATATGGCTTCGGCAATGAAAGCGGCCGGTCCATGCCCGGTCGTTTGGCGGATGATGTCGATCTTTTCCGCAACGGACTCGGCATAGCGCCGGCCCGTCTCGGTGCCATAGCCCTTGAACGGGCCGCGATACGGATCGGGCAGGGCCGCAAGTTCGACATGGTCAGGTTTGCCCGGCCCGCCTTTGCGGTTGAACTTGTAGGCGCTGACATCGATCAGCCCGCTGGTATTGCCGTGGTATCCCCAGTCGACGGCGATCACATTGCGGCGCCCGGTTACCGTGCGGGCCATACGCAGTGCCAGCTCATTGGCTTCCGAGCCCGAGCAGACCATGTAAACCACCGACAACGGCTTCGGGAATGTAACGCCCAGCCGCTCGGCATAGTCGAGCAGCGTATCGTGCAGATAGCGCGTATTGGTGTTGAGGATCGCCGCCTGCCGGGCAAGCGCCTCGACAACGTGCGGGTGGCAATGGCCGACATGGCAGATGTTGTTGACGCCATCGACATAGGCACGGCCGGAATGGTCATAGAGATAGGCGCCGCGCCCGCGCACGATCTTGAGTTTCTTGCGATAGCTGATCGACAGCGACGGGCCCAGCACCTGCGCCCGGCGGGGCAGCAGCACATCGGGCGGCGCCGCGTCGGGCACGAAGCTCTCCGGCGCGAGACGCAAGATGAGGTTTGGATCGGGCGAAATCTGCCGCCAGACCGGCCACAGGCTCGGCTGGCCAACGCCGGGGAACTCACCCGCTTGGCCGAGCCGATCCGTCACAATTTGGAAATGCAAATGCGGCGCCCAGCCGCCATTGACCGTATGGTCACCGATCCAGCCGATAGGCGCGCCGGCCGAAACCGCCATGCCGGCGCGAACATGGGTCAAGGTCTCCCGCGCAAGATGGCCATAGAGGGTCCAGAACTTGGGCCCAGCATCGCCCGCCTGATGTTCCAGGATGACGGTCGGGCCATAATCATAGGGTGCGGTGTTGTCAGCGACACTCAGCACAGTGCCGGCCAGGGGTGTGCGCAATTCCGTGCCGGCGGCAATAAAAATGTCGATGCCGAGATGCTGCGACCGCCATTCCGGCGTTGCAGGTGTGCGGAATTGCTCACCTTTGTAAACATCGCGGTCTTCGCCATAGAGGCCGATGGCAAAACCCGCGCCGTCGCTGGCGAACCGCTGCTCAAGCCAGTGCCAGTAGGCAGCCGGATCGCTGGCATGCTGCATGCCTGGCGCACCGCTGGTGAGCGAAAGCAGGCAGCGCGCCGCGCGGTTGAGGTCCAGAGCAAACAGGGATTCGGGCTGGCAGGCGCCGGAAGCCAGCCATGCGACGATCTGATCATGGCTCGCGACCGCATCCAATCCAGCTGCATGGCGGGCAAAGGCGGCAAGAAAAGCCGGGTTGGTCTTGTCCAAGCGTTCCAACAGCGCAAAGGCCGGCGCCTGCGAGATCAAAAGATAGCTGTTGTGCGGATCGTCTTTGCTGCGGTGCGAGGAGATGCACACACTGGCGGCAAGCCGGGCCGCAACCAAATCAAACAGGATTTCCGCTTCGTCTGGCTCCAGCGCGAAGGTGTGGGAATAGCCGGCAATCACGGGCATCGCCGTCTGGTAAATGTCGTCGCAGTCGAGCAGGGCATAAGCCAGGGTGATCGCCAGCTCGTTGATCTGGCAGCCGAATGTCATGTCGCCAAAATCAATCAGGCCAGTCACTGCCGCAGTCTGATCGGTGGTGACGAGTAGATTGTTGTCGTTGGCATCCTGGTGCAGCACGGCCATGCGCAGCCGATTCAGGCGCGGTAGGGCACGCGCCTCGTAGCGGGCAAAGATCCGCGCCACCAGATCGCGCCGCTCTGGCGTTTGGATATCAGCCATCCAGTGCCGCACGGCCAGAACCTGATCAAGGTTCCAGAGAAAGCTAGGGCGGTGTGCGCCCGGATGGCCAAAGCCGCGCAAAGCCTGCGCCAGCCGCCCCATAAAGCGGCCGAGGCTCTCGAGCAGCTGCGGTGTTTTCGCTGCAGCTGAGAACAGCTCGCCTGGCAGAAAACTGAGCAGGCGCACAGCGTGTTGAGCGCCATCGCGACTCCAATAGACCAGCGGCTCGCCCGCCTTTGTCAGGATCAAGCGCGGCACGCCGAGCGCAGGGTCAACTGCCGCCAGATGCTGGAAGGCAGCGTTCTGCAGGGCGAGAAAGCCGCGGTCCTCAGCCTGATTGGCGATCTTCAGAACGAACTGGCCGTGTGCTGTTGTGATCAGAAAATTCTGATCCCGCTCACTGACCAGCTCCTTCAGTTCACCGCTGAGGTCATAGTTGCGCAAGAGTGGTCCCGCAATCTCGGCCGCTGTGAAGCGTGGTTTGGGCGTATCGAATACCGAACCATCTTGCATCGGACGAGGTCCTTCAGATTTCTCGCAGGGGCTGCTGAGCCCTTCACCAGCCGGCATACTCGGCGATCACATCATCGCTGACTCGGCCGGCTTCGACGTCGCTGATCGCTTGATCGAGAATGGCCAGCGCGTTGTGGGCTTCGCTGGGCGTCAACACCAGGGGCGGGGTCAATTCCAACACATTGGAGTTGAGGCCAACATAGTAGACGACCAACCCCAGTTCGAACGCCCGGTAGACCGTCTTGGCCGCTAGCAGCTTCGACGGTGTTTTGCTGACGCGATCATTGACCAGTTCAACGCCGATCATCAGGCCGCGTCCGCGAACGTCGCCGATGCTGGGATGCTGAGTTTGCATTTGGCGCAGGCCATCCAGCAATATTATGCCCGTTCGAGCGGCATGGTTGGTGAGGTCTTCCGTGGCAATTGTCGACAGCACGGCTTGGGCCGCAGCCACCGACACCGGATTGCCATGTAAGGTCTGCATGGCAAAGCCCGTAGCGAAATCCAGGATGCTGGCCGGGCCGACCAGCGCCGAGATCGGTAAGCCGCCGCCCAGTCCTTTGCCAAGACACAAAAGATCTGGCGTGAAACCTTCGTGCTCGAACGCATGCATCCGGCCCGATCGCGCCAAGCCGATCTTGACCTCGTCAGACACAATCAGGATGCCATGGCGGCGGCATAAAGTGACGAGGCTGGCCAGAAAGCCAGACGGCGGCACAAGCAAACCGCCATCCGATTGGACCGGCTCAAGAAACAGCGCGCCAACTTCGTCCGGCGGACAATCGGTCGCGAAGTGCTGCTCCAGCTCGGCCAGCACGGCAGCGCCGTCGATCCCGCGATAGGCATTGGGGAAGGGGATCAACATCAGCCCCGCTGCGCGCGCCGCGTGCGTTTGCACACTGTGACCCGATATCGCCATCGATCCCGTCGTGCCGCCGTGATAGGCGCCCTTGAAGGCGATCATCCGCGCGCGGCCGGTTGCCGCTGCGATGGCCCGAAACGCGGTCTCATTGGCATCGGATCCAGAGTGGCCGAACCAGACCTTGTGATCGGCCATGCCCGGTAGTGTCGCGAGCAAAAGCTCAGCGAGATCAACAGCGCCGCGATGGGTAGCCGACAATATGCTGGCGCCGGCTGGGCTGCGGACGGCGGCGCTGACCGCCGCGACAAGGGCTGGATGCCCGTAGCCCAGGCTTGCCGAACCCCAGGCGGCAGACAAATCCAACAAGCGGCGTCCGTCAGCGGCGATCACATAAGCGCCGTCGCCACCCACCAAAGCCAGCGGGAAGAAGCGGAGCTTCTGCAGCCCGCTAATCGCTTGTGCATCTCGCTCAATGATCGAGCCCGACTTGGCCATCAGCTGCGCTTTGCGTTCGGAGCCGGGATGAGGCCCTCGGGGCGCCAGATCAGAATCAGGATCACGAGGCTGAGCACGAACGCATCACGGAACGGCAAGGCACTGTCGGGTAGGAACGCCTGGAACAGGACTTCCAGTATGCCTAGTGTGAAGCCACCGGCAACGGCACCGGACAGGCTGCCGAGCCCGCCAATCACCGCCGCAACGAAAGCCTTCAGGACCGGAATGAAGCCCATCAGCGGGTCAACAGACCCACGTTGGGCAATCCACAAGGCCGCGGCGACGGCTGCCAAGGCGCCCGACACGGCAAAGGCGACGCCGATTACCGTATTGGCACGAATGCCCATCAGCCGCAGGACTTGGAAATCATCGGCCGCCGCGCGCATCGCTGTGCCCAGCGTGGTGCGGCGCAGAAACGCTGACAGGGCCAGCAGCGATACGATCGTCAGGAGGATGGATAGCAAGGGAATGACGCCAATGCGCGCAATGCCAAGGTCAAGCGTTCCCGATAGACTGTCCGGGACTGGCACCGGTTTGGCGCGCGCGGAAATACCGTTCTGAAACACCACCCTGAGAATAGCCGAGACAGCAAAGCTGGTAAGCAGCAAACCCGTGGCGTCGGCTTTGCGCATCGGCCGGAAAGCGAGTCGTTCGGTACCGGCGGCAGCGAGAGCGCCAACACCAATCGCCAGGATCAGCGCGATCGGCAACGGCAGCGACAGCGCGATTGCAAAGAACAGGCCGTAGCCCGCCATTGTCATCAGCTCGCCATGGGCAAAATTGATCAAGCCGACAATGGAAAAAACCACGGCGAGGCCAAGTGCCAGCAGCGCATAGATGCCGCCAAGGCTGACGGCGTTGATCACTTGCTGGAGAACAATTTCCATGCCGACCTCATGCCGCCAGATAGGCTTGCTTGACCATGTCGCTCTGCGCCAGCTCGCTGCCTGAGCCTTGCAGCACAATCGCGCCAGTCTGCAGCACGTAGCCAAAGTCAGCAATTTCGAGGGCCCGCTCGGCATTCTGTTCGACCAGCAGAATGGTCAATCCGCGTGCTTTAAGATCGAGCACTAAGTCAAAGATCCGTTCGACAATCTGCGGCGCCAGCCCGAGTGAAGGCTCGTCCAGCACCAGGAGTTTCGGTTGCGACATCAGCGAGCGCGCAACCGCAAGCATTTGCTGCTCGCCGCCTGACAACAGTCCAGCACGCTGCCGGTAGCGCTCGCGCAGGATCGGGAAGCGATCAAGTTCCCCTTCAAGCCGGCGCGACAGTTCATCACCTTTGCAATGTGCGGCGCCGCCGAGATGGAGGTTTTCAGCGACTGTCAAGTTGGCAAAAACGCGCCGGCCTTCCGGAGTTAATGCGATGCCGCGGCGTGCAATGGCTTCGGGCGGCACACCGGCAATGGATTGACCGTTGAACCGGATGCCGCCCTTCGAAGTAACCAAGCCAGCAATGGCGTTGAGCGTTGAACTCTTGCCAGAACCATTGGCGCCCAGAAGGACAACAATGTTTCCCTCGGGTACGGTGAGGCTAATGCCTTTGACAGCGCTTACCTCACCATAGCTGACGGTCAAGTGTTCGACATCAAGCATGATCTTACGGCTTTGGAACAAGAGCAGGATCCGGCGTCGCGGTCGTCACCAGTGTGCGCTTGCCGGCATTGATCTGCACAAGCGTGATATCGCGGCTGGGCATCCGGTTGGTACCGGCATAAGTGACCTTACCGGTCAGCAATTCGACGCCCTTTAGACTGGCAATCGCGTCACGCAGCGCCGGTCCATCCATGCTTCCCGCCGCAGTCACTGCAGCATCAATGATGTAGGGGATCTCATAGCCGGTCGCGACATAGACAGTTTCTGGCGCCGCGCCGGTTTTGGCCTGGTAGGCATCATAGAATGCTTTCAGCTTGCTGCCCTCAGACGGGAAGCCAGCGGTTGTGTGGACGATCCCATCGGCAATCGCGCCAAGTCCTGTGGTGGTCGAGCTGTCAATGCCATCGGCTCCGAGAACTGGCGCGTTGACACCGGCGCCACGCAACTGCTTCAGGAAGGCGGGGAAGTCCGGCTCATAGGCCGCCGTCATGATGACGTCTGGCTGCGGATTGAGAGCTTTGATCTTGGTGACTTCAGCCGCAAAGTCCTGCTGGCCGAGCGTGTAGGTGCCGGCGCCGAGCAGCGTGCCGCCCTTGCCGGTGAATACCTGGGCAAAATACTCCGGCAGCTTCAGCGTGTAAGCACTGTCGGGCGATTTGAGGACGTAAGCCGATTTGTAGCCCTTTTCGATGGCATGCAAAGCCAGCAGCGTGGCTTGGCCGTTGTCAGCTGGATAGGTGCCAAACATGTAGTCACCGACAGCATCGGTAATTGTCGGCGTCGTGCCGCACGACGTGAAAGTCGGGATCTTGGCCGGTTGGCTGATCTGGCCGGCTGCAATCGACGGATCAGCGTCACAGGGCGTGATCAAGACCTTCACGCCCGCTGCAACCAGTTCCTGCGCCGCCTGGACAGTGGCGGCGGTGTCGCTGCGCGTGTCTTTGACATTCAACAGGATTGTGAATTTGCCAGCTAAGCCGCCTTTGGCATTGATCTCGTCAACAGCCATCTTGAAGCCGGCTAGCGAGGGCTGGTCAGCAAATGCCAGCGCGCCGGTTTGGGCTGTCGCCAGGCCGATAGTGATGTCCTCAGCATGGGCCGGCAATACCAGTGCCAAAGTGACCGGTAGAACCATCGACCAGCCAAGCCCAACTTTTACAAAGTTCCGCATCGACGTTCCTCCAATTTTTTTCTAGGTTAGTTTTTCGGACTCTAGTTTTTCACACCCGGGACAGTTCAAATTTTCAACCTCCACCTTTCAACTTCCGCTTCGTGCCGAGATAGGCTTCAATAACTGCAGCATTGCCTTGAATATCCTTAGGCAAGCCTTCGGCAATCTTTTGCCCCTTGTTGATAACAATCAGCCGATCCGAGAGGCGCATGATCAGACGCAAATCGTGTTCGACGACAAGCAGTCCAATGGTCGTTTCAGCCCGCAATCGATCGAGTAAGGCGATCAGATCTTCCGTTTCTGCCGGGTTCATTCCGGCAGCCGGCTCATCAAGCAACAGGAAAGCCGGGTCCAAAGCTAAGGCCCGGGCAATCTCCAAGCGCCGCCGGTCACCATAGGCAAAACTGCCAGCGAGTTCGTCCCAGCGATCCGCTAACCCCAGCCTATCAAGCTGCGCCAAGGCCAAAGTCTGCGCGGCAGCCGCTCGCAATCCCTTCGACAAAGCCGGGATCATCACATTCTCGAGCGCCGTCATGCGCTCGAACACGCGAATGTTCTGAAAGGTCCGGCCCAAGCCAGCAATCGCAACGTCATGCGGCTGCATACCGGTCAAGCACCGCCCGTCAATCGAGACGGTTCCGGCGGTCGGCAAAGCCTGTCCGCAAATGATGTTGATCAGCGTGGTTTTGCCGGCGCCATTCGGACCAATCAAGCCTGTCACTTGGCCGGCGGGAACTGCAAAACTAATGCTGTCTAACGCAATCAAACCACCAAATCGCATGGTGACGCCGTGTACGGCGAGACTGCCTGAAGCGGTCGTCTTGACCGGAGATAGGACCACCGCCTGGCGGGTTGACTGGATCACCGGCGCCGGCTGCTGATCGCGCAGCAACCAGTCGGGTGCGATCTCTTTGATGCCAATCAATCCGAGCGGCCGGCGCCAGATGGTCAGCAGCAGCGCGCCCCCCATGCCAAGCTGAGGCAAGCCAAACAGGCTGGGTAGCGTGACAATACCGAGATCAAGTCCAGACTCGACTTGCCGCAAGACCTGAATGACTGTTGCCAGCAGAATCGTGCCTGCAACAGCCCCTGTCACCGTCAGCATACCGCCAACAATGAGCATGGCGATCAGCATGAAGATCAGATCGAAGTAGAAGTCTTTCGGCGAAAACGCACCCAGGAAGTGGCCATAGAGCGCCCCGGCTACGGTTGCCATCATGACGCTGGCGACCCAGCCACGGAACCGGACGTTGCGCACGCTGACCCCAACAGCAGCGGCGGCAACTTCATTCTCGCGCGATGCACGCAAGCGCAATCCCAGCGGCGTATCACGCATAAGCCTTGCAATCAGAATGAAGGCGGCAGCCGCAGCGAAGGCTACATAGACGGTCGTCAATCTCGGCACGCCATAAAACGTCTGGCTGCCTCGCGTCAAATCACGGGCGCCGTTCAGCACGACATGGATGATGATCAGAAAGGCCAGCGTGCCGATCGCCGCTGATCCGGTCGACAGCCGCGACAGCGGTATGCCCGTTACAATGCCAGCCACCATGCCGGCGAGAACAACAGCCAGCAAGGCTGGCGCCAGAGACAGCTCATGTCCCTGCAGCCAAGCCGGCAGATTTGGCAAGGCCGCAGATTGCACAGCCGGACTCATCGTCAGCACGCCGGAAACGTAAGCGCCGATACCCATGAACGCCGAATGGCCAAACGACACGATGCCGGAATTGCCGCTGAATACGGCCAAGGCCAACACACCCGCGATCTGTAACAAAACCAGCGTTGCGATGTTCTGGCCGTTCACACCGAGGGTCAGGCAAACGCCCAGCGTCAGGACGCCAACGGCTACGATCAGCAGTGCCGCGCTGACCCACGCCCGCATTGGAATTCCGAGCCAGAGTGGCATCGCGCTTCCTTGTTGAATGAGCACAAAGCCTACCATGCCATGCGACGCGCATGTCAAGAATTTATTTCAGTTTTGGATCAGTCTGTGCGATCCTGAAATGGAATAGTCAAAGCTACTTCGAGCTAAGCCATGCCGCGCGCAGCGCTGAAACGGATGCCGCTACCGGTCGTTCCGCCCGACGCACCATCGGTGCGCGACCGGCTGATGGAACAGGGCCGCAGCTTCTCGAAGTCGGAGCTTCTGGTAGTCCGCAAATTGCTGGCAAACTATCCAGCGGCGGGCCTGACCACCATATCTAAGCTGGCCCAGCTCGCTGGCGTCAGCGATGCAACGGTGATGCGCCTGGCGACCCGGCTCGGCTTTGACGGCTACTCAGAACTGCAGCGACAGCTGTTGACTGAGGTCGAGGCGCATATGCGTTCACCACTCTCGCTGCGTCCGGCGGTGCGGTTGCCGGTCCGCGGTGCTGCCGGCAAACCGAATGTCTACCAGTCCTTTTTCGACGAGACCCAGGCACAGTTCGAGGCCTTGAAAACAGAGACAGCAACCGCTGATTATGAACGCGCCACCAGCCTGCTGAGTGATCCCAAGCTCAAATTGTTGCTGCTCGGCGGCCGCTTCAGCCGGTTCCTGGCTGGCCTGATGCAGCGCTGTCTGCATCACTTGCGCGACGGATCAATCCTGCTGGATGGCCCCGCCTCGGACGTGCTCGACCAATTGGCTGATGTCGGCAAACGCCATGTGCTGGTGGTTTGGGATTACCGCCGTTATCAGGCCGACATCAACAGTTTTGCCAGCCAAGCCAAGCAGCGTGGCGCGCAGATTGTTCTGTTCACTGATCGCTGGAAATCGCCAATCGCCGACTTTGCCGATGTCACGCTCATCGCGCCAACCGAGACAGCGTCGCCGTTTGATACGTTGGCAACGCCGCTGGCACAGTTGGAAGCGGTCATCGCCGGGATCGCCGAAGCGCTTGGTGAGGACTGGCGTGATCGGCTGGCGCAGTTCGAACAGGTCCGCACCGACAACCACGTCACCCTGGACGATCACGAACGCTCGCCACAAAGGCGCCGGCGCGAAGCCCAACGCAAGACCTGAGGAAGCGAGATGACGATGCCTGTCGACAAACGCGAGACGCACTACCGGGCAACCGAAGCTGCCGTTCTCTTTGTGGATGTCCAGAAACTCTATTGTACGCCTGGGATCGATCCGAGCCATCCAGAGTTCGGCGAAACACACTACTATCACCAGCGGTTGCGGAGGCTGGTTATCCCGAACCAAGTGCGCTTGCTCAAGGCTGCCCGGGCGGCTGGCGTGCAAGTCATACACACCATCATTGAGGCATTGACGGAGGATTGCCGCGACGTGTCGCTCGATCATCGGCTGTCTGGCCTGATGGTGCCCAAAGGCCATCCGCTCGCTCAGCCTATTGATGAGCTGACACCGATCAGCAACGAGATTGTGCTGCCGAAAACCTCTTCTGGTGTCTTCAACTCGACCAATATCGACTATGTGCTGCGCAATCTCGGCGTCCGGCAATTGATCATTGCCGGAGTGGTGACCGATCAGTGCGTCGACATGGCGGTCAGAGACGCAGCCGATCGCGGCTTCCTGGTGAGCTGTGTCGAAGACGCGTGCGCGACCTATACGCAAGAGCGGCACGATACAGCGCTCAAGGCCTTTGGTGGCTATTGCTGGGTGACCAGGACGGACATCGTTGAAGCACGGCTTGCGGCGGCCAAGGCAGGTCCAGCATAATGTCAAAGCAAGATGCGATCATGCATGAACCTTTGGTGACTTTTGTCACGACGGATTATGCCGGCATCACCCGTGGTCGTGCCATGGCGGCATCAGCCTATGCTCCCGGTGACGGCAAGAGCGTCGGCTGGGTCCCCGCAAACATGTCCCTGACCCCGTTCGATGCGATCGCCAGTCCCAATCCATGGGGCTCGACCGGTGATCTGCGGCTGTTGCCTGACGATCACGCGCGCTATCGGTCGCGGCCAGCAGGCGCGCTCACCGATCTCGACATGGTCATGAGTGACATCGTCAATCTGGACGGTACGCCGTGGATGTGTTGCCCACGCGCTTTCCTCAAATCAGCCCTGGCCGATCTTGAGCGAGCAGCGGGCGTCACCTTGCTCGCTGCCTTCGAGCACGAGTTTCAAATCTTGGGTGCAGAGTGGCAAAGCGCACCGGCTTTTTCGCTCCAGGCGCTTCGGCAAGCGGATCCGTTAGGTCCAGCCCTGATGGCGGCCTTGCAAACCGCTGGCGTCGAGCCAGAAATCTTCATCGCTGAATATGGCAAGGATCAGTTCGAGATTGCCATCCGGCCGGCTGCTGGCCTGGTGGCTGCCGATCGTGCCGTGGCGCTGCGCGAGATTGTTCGGGAACTGGCCCGGCATCAGCATTGGCGGGCTTCCTTTGCACCGGTCACCGCCGTTGCAAGCGTCGGCAATGGCGTGCACATGCATTTCTCGTTGATCGATCAAAACGGTGGCAACACCACGTACGATCCGCAGCAGCCGGGCTCAGTGTCGGCGCTCGCTGGTGCCTTTGTCGCTGGCATCATCCGGCACATGCCAGCGCTGATAGCGTTCACGGCACCGAGCCCGATTTCCTATTTGCGTCTGCAGCCGCATCGCTGGAGCTCGAGCTATACGTGGTTTGGTGATCGTGACCGTGAAGCTTCGTTGCGGATCTGCCCGACGCATCAGTTGGGTGGCAATAATCCTGCGAAGAGCTTCAACATCGAATACCGCCCGGCCGACGCCACGGCCTGCCCGCATCTGGCGCTGGGCGTCATGGTGCGCGCTGGCCTTGCCGGGGTCCGCGCACACCTACCCGCACCTGCGCTGTTTTCCGGCGATCCCGAAACGCTGAGCGACGAGCAGCGCGCGGCGCTTGGTCTGCATCGTTTGCCGGGCTCGCTGGAAGAGGCCCTGGCGACCATGCTGGCTGATCCCGTAGTTACCGGCTGGTTCGATCCGATGGCGATTGAAACCTATGCCGGCATGAAACGCAGGGAGATGACACTGGCCGGCAGCGCGCTGGATGATGCCCTTTGCCAGCGCTACCGGGAGATCTATTGATGCTGGCGGAGCCTGCCGCCTTCAGCCTGCTCAAGCAAAACGGCACCTCCCCGGTGCTGCTGGTCTGCGAGCATGCATCGCGCTTCGTCCCCGATTCGTATGCGGGGCTGGGACTGTCGGAACCCGACCTGTTGCGCCACATCGCCTGGGATATTGGGGCGGCGGCTGTTACCAAGCTGTTGAGTGACGAGCTCGATGCCGTGGCGATCCTTGCCAATCATTCGCGGCTGCTGATTGATCTCAACCGCCCATTGCACAGCCCAACCTCGATTCCCGAGATTAGCGAGTCAACCGTGGTTCCCGGCAATTTGGGCCTGACGACGACACAGCGGCAAAGCCGGGCGGCGCTGTATTTCGAACCATTCCATCGCCAGCTTTCAACGCTGCTTGATGCCCGGCAAGCAGCTGAAATGCCAACGATCATCGTCGGTGTGCACAGCTTCACGCCGGTCTTCAATGGCCGCGCACGGCCCTGGCACGCCGGCGTCCTGTTCCGCCATTCGCACGTTCTGGGCATGTCACTCGTCGCGGCGCTCGGCGGCGCTGAGGCGAGGATTGCCGCCAACGAGCCATATCAGATCGAGGATCTGCACGATTACGCCATACCCGTGCACGGTGAGGCGCGCGGCCTCGACGCTGTTCTCGTGGAGCTACGACAGGATCTGATTGCGGATGCCCCAGGCGTTGCCTTTGGGCCAAGCGTTTGGCCCAGGCGCTGCCCAAGATCGCATCCAACCATACCGCTGGGCAGGAATGAACCAACATGGTGGCTCCCGACTTTGCGGTATTGATTCTAGATATGAAATCTCAGTTCAGCCTTGGAACATGAGGGACTCTTCGTAGCTCGCGGGAAGTTCTTTTCTGTTCTGGGTCCGAGTAGCTCCAGCAAGACTATGGCTCGGCGGCTCATCACCAGGTTTGAACGCCCAGCGGCTGGACGTTTCTTATTGACGGCCGCGACGTGACGGATGTTCCTGTGCATCAGCGTCACGTCAATACCGACTTTCAGTCCCGTGGGCACCTCGATGAATAAGAACTTGGGAGCTGAATTTGTCTGATGGCGATGGTTTCTAGGGTTTGGGCAGTGCCCGTACGGCGGACCTTACCCGGCTGGCGCCCGTTTCGGACGCTTAAGGTGGGCACATGGCTCAGGCGGCAGCGATGCGCTCGACGCTAACGCGGCGGTGCTTGGTGAAGGCGAGGTTCGTACTGGCATGGGGAAGTGGCGTCATCGCCACGCTTGCCGCGCCGATTTGGGTTGCCGGATGGGGCAATCCCTGCGAGCCGATTGCCGCGCGATCTGTGTCCCTGCCGGACTTGTTGAGTGCTTGGACCGGTGACGACCACAGATGCACAAAGAACGGCACCAGGAACTGCCCCCTTTACGACAGCAAGAACTGCCCCCCCAACCTAGCGGTTGTGTGTCCGTTCCACCCGATGCCGCCTTAGCCGTCAGTGGGCCGCTGGTGCGTTTAGCGCGCAGGCGGTAGCGGTCGCCGCGGATCGTCAGAAGGTGGCTGTGGTGCAGCAGCCGGTCGAGGATCGCCGTGGCGACCACCGGGTCGGCGAACATCGTGCCCCATTCCGATACCGAGCGGTTTGAGGTGATCAGCATCGCGCCCGTCTCGTAGCGGCGGCTTACCAACTGGAAGAACAGGTCCGCGGCGTGCGGCTCCAGCGGCAGGTAGCCGAGTTCGTCCACGATGAGCAGACGCGCCTTGGACAGGCTGAGCAGCTGCTCGTCGAGGCGCTTTTCCGCATGCGCCTTGGTCAGCCCCGCGACCAGCGCCATCGCCGTCGTGAACTGCACCGAGTAGCCCGCCAGGATGGCTTCTCGCCCGAGCGCGATGGC
>JANNSA010000793.1:0-7318 GCA_031402115.1 Hyphomicrobiaceae bacterium
CCGAACATGGTACTTGCCGGCAAGCTCGCCGCCAAGCAGGCGAGCGTCGAGGAGGTCGCCGAGCGCACCATCCGGGTATTCAAGCGCACCGTACCGTCAGCGATCCCAGGCGTTCGTTTGGTCATAATTGCCGAAAAATGCCACCATGACGACGCCTGTCGCGGGCATGATGAACAGGCGCTGACCGCCATTGCCGAAGCCGCCGATCCAGGGTTGTTCGGTCCAATCCATCGCCTTGACTGGCGCGCTGCCGAGCCACCATTGATAGCCATAGTCGGGGGGGCCTGCATCGGTCGACAGTCTGGCCATTGTTGACTGCTCGATCCAGCTCCTGGGCACGATCTGTTTGCCGTCGATCTCGCCCTTTTCCAGCAGCAGCTGGCCGATGCGCGCCAGATCGCGAGCGGTCAGGCGCACGCCCGAGGCCGCTGAATGCGTGCCGTCTCTGCCAGCAGCCCATGCGAACCCGGCGATGCCGAGCGGGGCAAAGAGCGCCTCGCGGGCGAAGGTGTCGAGCCGCTGGCCGGAGCCCTGTTCGATCAAAGCACCGAGTAGCGCCGCCGTGCCACCATTATAGGTCCAACGCGTGCCCGGCTCGTGCGTCATCGGACGATCAAGCACAAAGCGCAGCCGGTCGGGCGCTTGCTCCATCTGGATCTCGCTGTTGGCGGGATCGGTATAGGGCAAGTCTTCGTTCCATTCGGTGCCAAGCGACATCGTCAAGGCATGCGCAACTGTCATGTCAGCTCGCTTGGAGTCGGCGGCCAGCTCGGCGTAGCGCGGAAACTGAGCGATCAATGGGGCCGTTGGGGGCGGCACCTGGCCGCGTTCCAGCGCAATGCCGTAGAGCAGGCTGACGACGCTCTTGGTCACGGATCGGAGGTCGTGCAGCGTCTCGGGACCATGCGCCACGACACCCAGATCCCGGCCCCAGTGCGCGTCCGCACCGGGATAGTAACGCTCGACGGCGATCCGGCCATGACGCGCGATGACAATGCCGTGCAGTCCGCGGATCAGGCCCGAGCGCACGCCGTAGTCGATCTTGTCCGACAGGTTCGAGTCGAAACCGGCATCCTTTGGCCGCACGTGCTGCCAAGCGAACGGGCTCGGTTGCGTGGTGATGGCGCTGCTCATGAGGTCGGTTCCTGCTCTGGCGCTGACGTTATCGTTGGTTGGCGATGATCGGCGACGGACGGCGAGCGGTGTTGATTGTTAGTGTGCCATGGCCGGAACCTGCAAGCGCGGGTACTTGACTTATGTTGCCTTTCCTTAGCTATCGGTCTCGCCTTGCAATCTACTGACAACTCGCCAACGACCGCCCTCCTTGACGGCGGGCGGGATTGGCCGGTATGGCATACGCCCAACGGCGATGTGCGGTCCGGCAACGGTTCCGCGCCGCCTTTTCATTGAATGAACCGGCTTCTTGCTCGCGTCCTTCTGGGTGCGGGCAGCGGTTCGCGGAGATCGTTTATCTTCGTGACGCGCGAACGAGCCGCCGAGAGGAGCGACGAATGTCCCGCCAATGTGAACTGACCGGCAAGCATGTGCTGTATGGCAACAAGGTGAGCCATGCCAACAACAAGACGCGCCGGCGCTGGGAGCCGAACCTGTGCAACGTGACGCTGATCAGTGATACGCTGAAGCGCTCGGTCAAGCTGCGCATCAGCGCCAACGCCCTGCGCACGGTCGAACATCGCGGCGGCCTGGATGCGTTCCTGGCCAAGGCGCACAGCGATGAGCTGTCACTGCGCGTGCGCCGCCTGAAGCGCGACATTGTCAAGGCCAAGGAACTCGTCGTCACTGCCACGGCGTGATGGCAATCCGGTCGACCTGACGCGATCGCCTCACGGCCCCAGCCGCTCCTCGCGCCAGCGGGCGATGTCGGCTTCGACTTGGGTGCGCTCGGCGGGCTTCAGGTAGGACAGAATCAGGTCGAGATTGACGTCGCTGAGGCCGGCCTCGCGCGCCAGCAGGTGCCATTTCGCGGCCGTCTTGAAGTCGCGCGTGTAGACTATGCCGGCGGCGTAAAGGCGTGCCAACCGGTTCTGGGCGATCGGGTTGCCGCGCTCGGCGGCGATCGTCAGGTACCAGGCCGCGCGCTTGTCGTCCTTGGCGACGCCGCGGCCCTTGACCAGCATTAAGGCGAATTCAACCTGCGCGTCGACCAGCCCGCCTTCGGCCGCCGTGCCGATCCATTTGGCGGCTTTCACTTTGTCGTGGGTGACCTCCAGGTCATCGTTGTAGAGCTGACCGAGATCAAACGCCGCCGGCATTTCGCCAGCCGTCGCCGCGACTTGCATCAGCTCGGCGGCGCGCTTGATGTCGCGCGGGCGGCCCCGGCCAGTGGCGTAGAGCAGGCCGAGATTGTAGCTGGCTTTGACATTGCCGGCAGCAGCTGCCTTCTCAAACCAATCAGCCGCAATCGCTGGATCAGCGGCAGAGCCCTCGCCGCGCGCCGCCAACAGGCCAAGCGCCAGTTGCGCGTTGCTGTCACCGAGGCCAGCGCCCTTGGCATACCATTCGGCCGCCTGCTTGCGATCGCGCAGCACCCCGAGGCCCTCATTGTACAGCCGGCCGATCAGCGTGTGCGCCGCTGCGTCGCCGGTGGCGGCGGACTTTCGCGCCTCCTCCAGGGCCGTCGTGTAGCGCCCGTCGTCATAGGCGGCCCAGGCAGGGTCCTGTGAAGCCGGGATTGTGGCGGCAACGGTCGGCGCTGTCAGCATCAGGGCGGCGACGACGACAAGGGCAGCATGCAGCTTCATAAGCGCGCCTCCAGCCAGGCGGTCAGATCCGCGATCACGCCGTCGACATTACCGGCGATGCTCGCTGTCACGGCGATAAAATCGGCGCCGGCGGCCACCAGCGACCGGGCCGCCGCTGCGTCGCCAACATCCCAGGCGACCACTGGCGATTCGAACAACTCCGCCCACCAGCCGACTGTCGCAAGTTGCCGTGCATCGTCGGGATCGGCGATAGCGATGTAGTCGGCGCCCAGCTCGCCAAGCACCATGGCGTGATGCCGCGAACCACCGGCGTCAGCGCCGACGATCAGGGATTTGCCGAGCGCTTGACGCGCCAGCGACAGTGCACCGGCGGCGGCGTTGACGTCATCGAGAAAGGCCAGATGCACGCCGTCGGCGTTGAGGCTGGTGGCAAGCGCCACGTCATCGACCAGGGCGGCGATATCGGCGGATTGCACGGCGGCGATGAGCGGCGCGAGTAGTTTCGCTGCCGCCACTGTGGTCACATCACAAAACAAAACACTGCGCACGCCTGAACCGCGCAGCACGGCCGCCAGCGCGTCAGGCCGTAGCTCCGCCCACGCCGCGCGCGTCAGGACCAGATAGCCGCCCGTCGCCATGAATGTCCTTGCCAGTCATTGCCCTGCTTGGCTGTCAGTCGGCATTCCGGCGAAAAGACGGCAAGGGAAAATTCCGCTGGCGACGACTGCCGCAAGATAGCCGGGGTCAGGCTCTTATGCACTGGCTGGCGACGGTTGTGTTGCGGACTCCCTTAAGTGCCTGACCCCGACGTGCTGCCGCCCCGGCTCGCTGCTGCCTTAGCGCAGGCTGTGTCACGCGGCCTTTTCGAGGTCGCGCTTCCAGGTGCCCAAGGCGGCATGGCTGTTCATTCTGGCGCGATGAGCAAACGCGGCTTGTGCGGCGGCAACGTTCTCCGGATTGCCGCCCCAGGCCTTCTGCGGTGCGGCCTGCAAGGCGCGGCCGTAGGAGAAGGTCAGCTGCCATGGCAGCGTGTAGGCGGCATTCATTGCCGACAGATGCGCGGTCGCTTGCTCATCGGTCTGGCCGCCGGACAGGAAAACGATGCCGGGGATCGCTGACGGTACGGTGCGCTTGAATACCCGGATGGTGCGCTCGGCGACCTCCTCGACGCTCGCCTGCTTGGCGGCGAGCTTGCCGGCAAGTACCATGTTCGGCTTCAGGATTGTGCCTTCCAGCGACACGCGCTGATTGCGCAATTGCGCGAACAGATTGGCGAGAGTGGCCGTCGTAACTTCCTCGCAGCGCTCAATGTCGTGATCGCCATCCATCAGCACTTCCGGCTCAACCATCGGTACAATGCCGTTCTCCTGGCACAGCGCCGCGTAGCGGGCGAGCGCATGATTGTTTGCCTTGATGCAGGCCATCGTCGGGATCTGCCGGTCACTCTTGCGGCCGACATCGATGACGGCGCGCCATTTGGCGAACCGCGCCCCCAACTTGTGGTACTCCTGCAGGCGCTCACGCAGGCCATCAAGTCCATCGGTGACGGTCTCGCCGGGGAAGCCGGCCATCGGCTTGGCGCCCATGTCAACTTTGATGCCCGGGACAGCGCCAGTCTTCTTGATGATGTCAACCAGCGGCGTGCCGTCCTTGGCCTTCTGGCGGATGGTTTCGTCGAACAGGATGACGCCGGAAATGTAGGCCTTCATGGCGTCCGTCGAGCGGAACAGGAATTCGCGATAGTCGCGCCGGTTGTCCTCGGTATTGGCTGTCTTGATCGCCTCGAAGCGCTTGGCAATCGAAGCCGTGCTCTCGTCGGCAGCCAGCAGGCCCTTGCCCTTCGCCACCATCGCCAGGGCGATTTCGGCCAATGTCTTGTCCATGGTCATCATCCTTCGGTTGCTATCGGACGCGGCGCTCGGAGCCAGTGCAACCGGCCGGTGCGCCCCTTGCCTCAATTCATCATGCGGGGCGTGGTCTAGACCCGAACCGCGACGAGGGCAAACCGGGAAATGCATTCCGCGCTCAGCAATCAGCCCGGACAATCGATTGCATTGCGTCAGCGGATCGGCGGTGGCAGGCACATAGGGCTGCTTTGCAATGAACGCGGGGCTATGTACCCGGCGTGCTTGTTGGTCTGGGTTCGCAACGGCTCGGGTCGGCTTCTTCCAGCCATCGTTCAGTTAAGCCAGCGATGACGAAAAGGTTGCGAGCGTAGTTCGGATCCAGCACCGGCAGCACGCGATCCAACAGGTCAGCGGGATCAGAGTTGCCGGATGCTCGCGCGGCACAGCTCAAGGCATACCAGCCGCCAAGTTGCAGAGCTTTGGCACGTGCTTCCGCGCCGTCAATGCTGAGCCAGGGCGAAGCGCCATCCATGCCCTGGCGAATGGCGATCCGCCCCGATCCTGCCGGAACTATTACGGTGTCAGTGAACGCCTGGGTGATCCAACCAATGTCGCCGGCGGTGAATACCCTGCCGGCCCGGTATCCGGCCATCACCAGTTCAATATTGCCAGGCGTTTTGTGCACAGGGTCGGGCTTGTGCGTCAGGCCCTCTGGCCGCGCAAAATACGGCCAGCCCAGTGTGCCGCCGGCGGTCTGCCGGAGCGAACGTTTGAAGGTGCGCGCGACGCCGTCAAACTGGCGTGCGTAATCCGTTTCGCTGGTCAGCAGGCTGAGACCGAGCAGGGGCACGGCATAGGCAGCCATCAGATTGGTGGGCTCCGGCCCGCGCCGGGCGCGGTTCATCAACCAGCCGCCATTGGCGTCTTCCAGGTAGAGGTTGTCCAGACCATCGATACCGCGCCGCACGGTCGCCAGTAACCGAGCACGGTCGGGTGCGATCAAGCGGGCAAGCTCTGGCGAGCGCTCGGCTTCGAGCAGCAACTCGACGATCGGATGGATGATCAGGCCAGCGATCGGAGCGTCACGGGTACGCCAGCCGGTCGATTGCGTGTGAGTGTACCAGCCATAGCCGTCGATGCCGGCGTACACGGACCCGGCTTCCTCATAGCGCGCCCAGGCGGCCAGCAACGCCTGGATCAGCCGCGCGTCGCCAGTCAACGCGTGCAGCCGGACAGCCGAGCGGCCGGCATAGCTCCAGGTCCAGGCCGAAACGAAATCCTTGCCGCTCGACCCGAGCCTGCCGTAGGGGCTGCGGCGGCTCAATGCCATGAGCTTGGCCAAGACCACGGGCGTGACTTCGGCGGGGCCGCTGCGGCGCGGCTGATCGGGGGGCGCCAAGATCAGGATTCGCGAGGCGGGTAGCGCCTGAGGCGCGGCCAACAGCACGACACTGGCTGACCCCGAAACAGCAAGGGTGAGCAAGGCGGTGCCGAGCCAAAGGCGTCGGGCCAGCGACCCCAGGGGATTTGCTGTCGAAGCGGCGGCAGACGCATTCGCAACCCGGGCAAACGGCCCTGGCCAACCAAACAAGCGACGCATGACAAAACACCTGATGTACTGCCGCCAATGAGACTGACTATGCTTAACAAAGCGTTAACGGCGTGACGTGACCCAGCACCCCCGCCAGCACAACTCCATCGAGCGCATGCCCTTGTCCCGCCTACGCAACGTCGTGCTGCGCCGTGCCGGCGATGCTGCGGACAAGCAATTTTCTCGAGCTTGCGCGAGGACTTGGAAACAAAATCGCCGCACGGAGGCAAACAGGCGTTGACCATGCCAACCCTAGCGTCTATACCCACGCCACTTCGCGGCAGGCCGTAGCCATGCATTTGCGCTTCTATTCGCGCATCCGGGCTAAACGCTGCTCAGCAAAGAACCGAGAGAGAGTTCGGATCCAAGATCTGCGGTGCTTCATGCGCCGTCGATCCTCTGACTTTCAGCCCGGATGCTGCGGCATCCCGTTGGCCCGCGCAAGCGTGTGCCTTTCGGGAACCCAGTCCCCGGGCCATCGGCCGTGAGCTTTTGGCTGATCGTATCCAAGCTCAGGCGCGGGTGATGATCGGGCGGAAGCGGAACAAGCCAACCTTCGCCATTCCGGTGATAGGGGCAGCGCGCGACAGGCGGACGAGGCGAAATGCCGACGATACAACAGTTGATCCGGAAGCCCCGGCACCCCAAGACCTACCGCGAGAAGTCGCGGCACATGGAAGCGTGCCCGCAGAAGCGGGCACATGGAAGCGTGCCCGCAGAAGCGGGGCGTCTGCACCCGGGTCTATACGACGACGCCAAAGAAGCCGAACTCGGCGATGCGTAAAGTTGCCAAGATCCGTCTGACCAACGGCTTCGAAGTGATCGGTTACATTCCGGGCGAAGGCCACAACCTACAGGAACATTCCGTGGTGATGATCCGCGGCGGCCGCGTCAAGGATCTGCCGGGCGTTCGCTACCACATCATTCGCGGCATCCTGGATACACAAGGCCTAGTCAAGCGCCGGCAGCGCCGGTCCAAGTACGGTTCCAAGCGGCCGAAATGAGTTTGCTGGTAACGGTCTGGCGCGCTGCCGCAGAGGCGCGAAGTCATACCGAAACAGTTCACGACAACGAGCGAGAGACAGATGTCACGTCGTCATAGAGCCGAAAAGCTGGAGATCATCCCGGACCCGAAGTTCGGCGATATCATTGTCACC
>JANNSA010000794.1:0-2482 GCA_031402115.1 Hyphomicrobiaceae bacterium
GCAGGAAGCGCGCGTCGTCGGCGGGCCGGGGTGTCAGACGTGGCAGCAACGCGGGATTGGCAATCGGGAATCGTTCGCCGGGTTGCAGCAGCGGATAGTAGTCGAGACCCGTGGGCCGGTCCGGATCGAGCCGCGCTTCGAGCTGCCGCAATTGCTCGCCACTGAAATACTGCGCCAGCACCGCACCACCGCTGTTGGATGCGCCGCCGGCCAACCAGAGGTCGCCGATGCGGTGGCTGTAGAGGCCGTATTCCGGCGCGAATAGCGGCTTGTCCGACAGCATCTTGACGACCAATGTGGTGCCCAATGCCGTCGCGGCCTCGCCCGGTAGCGTCGCACCCGTCGCCAGGAACGAGGCGCAACCATCGGTGGTGCCAGTGACGATGGCGGTGCTGGTTTCCAAGCGAAACCGTGCCGCGATCACCGGCAGGACTGTGCCAATTCGAGTGCCGGCCGGAACAACGCGCGGCAGGCGGGCGTACACCGCGCCAAGCTCGCCGATCCAGGCTGGCCATTGCCGCGTCACCGGATCGTAGCCGGTTTTCAGCGCATTGTTCTCGTCGCTGATGCCGAACATTCCAGACAGGCGGCCAGCCAGCCAATCGGCCTGATGCAGCACGCGCGCGGTGCCAGGCACCGTGGTCAACTGCATGGCGCGCGCCAGCGCTGAGGTGGCGCCACGGGCGGCTGAACTGGCGGGGGCGAGGGCCGCGACCTGCGCGGCTTCCAGCGGTGCGGCGGCGTCATCGTACATACGCGCCGGGCCGATCGGCGTGCCGGACGCGTCAATGCCGAGCACCGTGCCGGACGTGCCATCAATGGCTATGGCGCGCATCGCAGCGCCGTCCAGCTGCTGGATCACGTCGGCCAGCACGACCACCATAGCCTGCCACCATGCGTCAGGCGTTTGCTCGACACGCTGCCCGTCGCGAACCGATGGTGGTAGCGGCGCCCCGGCATGCGCCACGATCGCCCCAGCCGCTGTCATGGCTGCTGCTCGCACGCCAGACGTGCCAACATCAATGCCGATCGCGACCGGCTCGCGCCTGGCTGCTGCTGTCACTTAGCCAAGGCCTTGGGGCGTTTGCTGCTGCTCTTGCCGGCAGCCTTGGCCGGTGCCACGATCTTGCCCTTGCCGTCCTGCAGGCCGTAGCTGCCCATGCTGGCCTTGACGCCGGCGATCTCGTCATCGGTCAGGATCACCGGCTTGCCGAGCAGCATGGCGTGATAGTACTGCTTAGCCAGCGTCTCCAATTCCACAGCCGTCCACATCGCCTTGTCGAGCGAGGAGCCGAGTGCGATCATACCGTGATTGGCGAGCAAGCAGCCGGTGCGGTCGTTCAGCGCCACCAGGGCGTTGGCTGACAATTCCTTAGTGCCGTAGCGGGCATAGTCGGCACAGCGCACGCTGTTGCCACCAAATATCGCAATCATGTAGTGCACTGCCGGTATCTCGCGCCGCCCGATCGACAGGATGGTGGAGAACATAGAATGCGTGTGCACGATCGCGCCGATCTCGGGACGCGCCAGCATGATGTCCAAGTGGAAGCGCCATTCGGTTGAAGGCCGCTGTGGACCCGACCAAGCGCCGTACTCGCCGGTAAGCGGCATGGCGACAATCATGTCGGGCTCCATGGCGTTATAAGGCGTGGCGCTCGGCGTTAACAGCATGGTGTCGCCATAGCGCGCCGAGATGTTGCCGGAGGTGCCCTGATTGAGGCCGCTGGCATTCATGGCGCGGCACTGATCGATGATCGCCTGGCGCAGCTTGCGCTCGTCCTTGTGCATGCTTTCTATTCCTTATCGCAATGCTGCTAGCAGAAAGTCCGGCCGCACACCGTGGCGCGCCAACAGTGCTTCCATCGCCTCGGTGTCCGGCAGTTCACCAAAACCAGTGCCCAGTTCTAGCCGGTGGACGCCGCCGCCCGGCACCAGCGCCGCTGCCAGCCCTTGATCCAGGGCGCCTTTGATGTCGGTTTCCAAGGCGTCACCAAGCGCACAGATACGCGTTTTGCCGAGGCCCCTTAAGTGCTCAACGGCGAGTTCGTAAACGGCAGGGTGGGGCTTGCCGAACCACAGCACCGTGCCACCAAGGTCCGCGTAGAGGTCCGCCAAAGTGCCTGAACCCATGCGCAACTCGCCAGCTATCAGAACCGAACGGTCGGGGTTGGCGCACAGCAGTGGCAGGTTCAAGTCAAGCGCCCGCGTCAGCGCCGGCAGGTAGGCGCCGATTGGATCGGTGCGTTCGTCAATCGAGGTCAGCAGTACAAACGACGCTTCTTTGGCGTCCGCGACCAGTTCAAGCCCCAGCGGCGTGATCCATTCCAGATCGTGCTGATCACCGACATACAGCGCGCGCCGGGGCTTGCCTGCCACTGCTGTGCGCCAACCCCGACCGTTCGGTTCTGATAGCTGGCGAGTTGCGCATGGGTTCAGGCACCTTGGCGGACCTCTACGCGGACCTTGGTGGCACGGTGCTGTG
>JANNSA010000795.1:0-4502 GCA_031402115.1 Hyphomicrobiaceae bacterium
GTTGAAGCCTCCGGTGGCTCGGCGGCCAATACCATCGCCGGCGTCGGCTCGCTTGGCGGCAAGGGCGCATTCATCGGCCGCGTCGCCGATGACGCGTTCGGCAAGCTGTATTGCGACGACATCGCCCGCGTTGGCGTCACTTATGCCGGCACCATCGTGGCGGAAGGCCCCGGCACCGGTCGCAGCATGATCCTGGTGACGCCCGATGGTCAGCGCACCATGAACACTTTTCTCGGCGCCGCCAGCGAGCTTGGCGTCGCCGAGGTCGACCGTACCGCCATCGAGTCGGCCAGCATTACCTACATGGAAGGCTATCTGTTCGACCGCGCGCCTGCCAAAGCAGCGTTCAATCTCGCCGCTGACATCGCTCACCAGGCTGGCCGGCGCGTTTCCATCACTTTGTCCGACAGCTTCTGTGTCGAACGCCACCGCGACGACTTCTTGGCGCTGATCAAAGGCAAGATCGACATCGTCTTTGCTAACGAGCATGAACTGCTGGCGCTCTATCCGGGGGCGAGCTTCGACGAAGCGGTTGATCGCATCGCCGCCGACGCCAAGCTCGCCGCGATTACGCGCAGCGAGCGCGGCTCCCTGATCGTCACGGGGGCGCAACGCATCCTGGTTGCCGCCGATCCGATCGCTAAGCTGGTCGACACCACCGGCGCCGGTGACCTCTACGCCGCCGGCTTCCTGTTCGGCCTCGCCCGCGCCCGCGATCTCGCCACCTGCGGCCGCCTCGGCAGTATCGCCGCCGCAGCCGTGCTGACGCAGCTCGGCCCACGCCCGGTCGTCAACCTTGCCACCCGCGCCCGCGAGCGCGGCGTTGAAATGTAGTCTGGGCCCAAACCCAGACTCCATGCAACCAGTCAGACTGCCCGCAGATACGTGGTCAGCGTCTCCCGCGCGCCCAGCTGCCAGAGCATGTCCAGCCAACGTGTGAAACTGTGCTGGAACTGCGGGGAGGCGGCGACGTCGCCAAAGATGTCGCCCATCGCCAGGAAAGCTGCCGGATCGGACTTGGCAGCAAGCGCAACGGTTTGTAACCGGGCCGCGTTGGGGTCGTTAGGCGGTATTATGCGTCCAGAATCCGATGTCAGCGCGCAATACCGGCACCACAGCGCCGAGACCAGCGCCAAGCCCTCAATACTGCGGCCTGCCGTCAGCCGGTCGCGCGTCGACGGCAGAATGAATTTCGGTTGCCGGTTGGACCCATCCTGGCATAGCCGCGGGATGGTGTCAGCGATCTTGGGATTGGCGAAGCGCCGCACGATCAACGCGTAGTAGTCGGCGAGGTTGGTGTCGGGCACCGGCGGCACGCAGGGGATGATCTCATCAGTCTCAATCTTGTCGATCAAGCCACGGATCAGCGGCTCCTGCATCGCTTCGTGTACGAAGTAAATGTCCATCAGCGCTGCCGGATAGGCAATCACCGCATGGCCACCATTGAGAATGCGGATCTTCATGAGCTCGTAAGGGCTGACGTCGGCTACGAAGGTGACGCCGACGTGCTCAAGCGGTGGCCGGCCCGCCGGAAAATTGTCCTCCAGCACCCATTGCTTGAAACTCTCGCAGAACACCGGCCAGCCATCGGCGATGCCGTAGTCACTGGCGGTGATGTCGCGCTCACGGTCCGTGGTGGCCGGCGTAATGCGGTCAACCATGCCGCTCGGGAATGCCACCGACTGCCGCACCCAGGCGGCCAGCGCGGCGTCCACCTGGTCAGCCAGGCCAGCCACGGCATTGCGCGTGACGCTGCCATTGTGCGGAATGTTATCGCACGACATGATCGTGAACGGCGCCACGCCAGCGGCGCGACGGCGCGTGAGCCCTGCCAACATCAACCCAAATACGGTTTTCGGCGCTGACCCGCTCGCCAAGGCGGCGGCGTCGGCGGCAATTTCCGGATGCGCTGGATCGAACTCACCCGTAGCCGAATCGATGAAGTAGCCACCTTCCGTCACCGTCAGCGAAACGATGCGGATGGCGGGATCAGCGAGCGTGGCGAGGATCGCGGCGGCATCGCCCGGCGGCAGGAAGTCGATCATGCTGCCAATGACACGAGCGCTGCTGCCATCGGCTTCCTGCTCGACGACAGTCGTCAGGTAGTCGTGCGCGGCCAGTGTGGCGCGCATCTGTGTGTCGGCCGGGCGCACGCCAGCTCCGATGATGGCGAAGTCGCGCGCCAAACCCTGATTGAACAACGCATCAAGGTAAACCGCCTGATGCGCGCGATGAAAGTTGCCGACGCCGATATGGACAATGCCGGGCGTGAGTTCAGTGCGTTGATAGTGAGGCACGGCAACTTTCGGGCCGAGTACGCTGAGATTGGCCAGGGAGAGTTGTATTGCCATGGTCGTGTTCTAACTCGGTTGCCGTCAGAAAATTCAATAGTCCCGCCACGCTCAGTACCGTTCGCGACACGTCAGAGCTGGCTGATTGTGCGGTCCGCCAAGGCCATCATCGGCGCGCTGGTGTTGCCCGACACCACGAACGGCATGGCGGTCGTATCGATGACGCGCAGGCCGGCAACGCCACTCACGCGGCCGCGGACGTCGCGCAGGCCAGTCCGATGCCCTGACCGGCGCCGGTCACCACGGCCACTCGCCCCGTCAGATCGAACTTCTCCAGGTACATGACCCAGCACGTCCCTCTCGTGATCGGAACACATAGCCATGCGCCGTCAGGCCATCGCCTTGCCATCAGCCGTGAAGCGATGCATTTTCTGCGGGTCGGGATTCAGGAACACGCGGTCGCCATGCTTGACGGCGATCTCGCCTTCGGTACGGACAGTCAGGGTGCCCTGGCCGTCAGTGTGGACATGCAGGAACGTGTCAGAGCCGAGATGTTCGGCGACGCCAACTGTGCCCGACCACTCGCCAGAATCGCGCGTGACGCGCACATGCTCGGGCCGCACGCCAATGGTTGCGGCACCGCGCTTGGCTGCTGGTTCGCCGCTGATCAGGTTCATTTTCGGTGAACCGATGAAGCCCGCGACGAAGGCATTGGCCGGTGCTTTGTAAAGCTCCAGCGGCGAGCCGACTTGCTCAATGCGGCCGGCGTTGAGCACGACGATGCGGTCCGCCAAGGTCATCGCTTCCACCTGATCGTGCGTGACGTAGACCATGGTGCGCTTAAGGCGATGATGCAGCTCACTGATTTCCAGCCGCATGCCGACGCGCAAGGCGGCGTCGAGATTAGACAATGGTTCGTCAAACAGAAACGCGCTGGGATCGCGCACGATGGCCCGGCCAATGGCGACGCGCTGGCGTTGGCCACCTGACAGCTGGCCCGGTTTGCGGTCAAGGTAGTCGGTCAGGTTCAAAACTTTCGCCGCGCCGGTAACCTTGGCCTCAATGGTCGCGGCGTCGAGCTTGGCCATTTTCAGCGGGAAGGCGATGTTGTTGCGCACGCTCATATGCGGATAGAGCGCGTAAGACTGGAACACCATCGCCAGTCCGCGCTTGGCGGCGGCGGCGTCGGTCACATCGACACCATCGATGGCGATGGTGCCCGAGGAAACATCCTCCAACCCCGCGATTAGCCTGAGCAAGGTTGACTTGCCGCAGCCCGATGGACCGACAAATACGATCAGTTCGCCGTCATGGATGTCGAGATCGATCGGCGGAATGACAGTGTGTTCGCCAAAGCGTTTGGTGACGGCGGAGAGAGTGATGCGTCCCATGGTGTTGCTTTCCAAGCAAAGGTAGCAGTCTGGGTTCGGATATCGGATGTCGTTCCGTCGATTTCCGGAATCCGACATCCGAACCCTGAGATTTACTTCACCGCGCCAAACGTCAGACCGCGCACCAGCTGCTTTTGCGCAAACCAGCCGAGGATCAGAATTGGCGCGATCGCCATAGTCGAGGCCGCCGACAACTTGGCCCAGAACAGCCCTTCGGGGCTTGAATACGAGGCGATAAAGTTAGTCAACGGCGCGGCGTTGATGTTGCTCAGATTGAGCGTCCAGAAGGCTTCGTTCCAGGCGAGGATAACGTTGAGCAGGAATGTCGAGGCGATCCCGGGCAACGCCATCGGGAAGAGAACGCGTGTGATCTCGTTCCACAGTGAAGCGCCGTCCATGCGGGCAGCCTCCAGGATCTCGTGCGGGATTTCCTTGAAGTAGGTGTAGAGCATCCAGATCACGATCGGCAGGTTCAGCAGGAATAGCACCATTATCAGACCGAAGTGGCTGTCGATCAGCCTGTAATCCTTGAAGATCAGATAGATCGGGATCAGTGCGCCGACGGGTGGCATCATCTTGGTCGACAACATCCAGAGCAGCGTGTCCTTGGTCCGCTTGGTCGGCGAGAACGCCATCGCCCAAGCGCACGGGATGGCAAATGCCAGCGCCAGCAAAGTTGAGCCGACTGACAGGATGACAGAGTTGGCGGCAAAGCGCAGATAGTTTGAGCGCTCTTGAACAATGGCGAAGTTTTCAAAGGTCCAAGCGAAGTTGAACATCTGCGGCGGCAGGTTCACGGCTTCGGCTTCGGTCTTGAAGC
>JANNSA010000796.1:0-4638 GCA_031402115.1 Hyphomicrobiaceae bacterium
GCGGCGGCACACGTGGCGATAGGGCATGAGCAAGCGGCTGCCCCTCACCCTGGCCCTCTCCCCATCGCTGAAGGAGCGATAGGGAGAGGGAGTCGTGTCCCAGCCGTTCGACTCCGCTACACTGGATAATTCGTATTTCACGCAAGTCTGGCAACCAGGGAGGCAGCATGGGCGAACTGGTTGTCGTTCCGGTGCCGACCCCAATCCCGGCGTCCGCCAAGGCGACGCGGCCGGTGCCGATCCTGGCGGCCTTGTCCAGCCTGTCGCCGCTGGCGCTGGACATGTATCTGCCGGCGCTGCCCGCCATCACCGTGGCCTTGGGCACGTCGGCTGGTGGCTTGCAACGCACCCTGATGGTGTTCTTCATCGGTCAGGGCATCGGCATGCTGCTGGCCGGCCCGTTGTCGGACCGGATCGGCCGGCGGCCGCTGATCCTGACCGGCGTGCTGCTGTTCTGCCTGGCCTCGCTTGGCTCCGCTTTCACCCAATCCATCGACGCCTTGCTGATGCTACGCTTCCTGCAGGCGCTGGGTTGCGGCACCGCCGTGGTGCTGGCGCGCTCCATGGTGCACGATCTGTTCCCGCCGCGCGAGGCGCCGCGTGTGCTGTCGGTGATGGCGCTGGTGGCTGGCGTCGCGCCGCTGTTGGCGCCGCTGATTGGCGCTGTATTGCTGACCGTGCTCGGCTGGCGCGCCATCTTCCTTGTGCTGGCGGCGCTTGGCGTCGCGGGCATTGCCGTGACTTGGTTGTATTTGCCCGAATCCTATCCGGCTAGCCAGCGCGGCGCCACGTCGTACCGGTCGGCGTTCGCCGCTTACGGCCGTATCCTGGTCAACCGGCGCGGGCTTGGCTATGCGCTGATCTCAGGCCTCACCAGCGGCGCGCTGTTCACCTATCTGGCCGGTGCGCCGTTCGTGTTCATCGAACATTTCGGCCTGTCGCCGTTCGGCTTCAGTCTGCTGTTTGGCGTCAATGTCGCGGCGATCATGGCGGCGTCCTACATCAACACGCGCCTGGTCGGGCGCTTTGGCCCGCGCCTGCTGCTGGATGTCGGTATCGGCATTTTTGTGGTGGCGGCGATAACGTTGGCGCTGGCGGGTACGCTCGGGCTGGCGGGCCTGTGGGGCGTCGCGGTGCCACTGGTGTTCGTTGTCGGCATGCATCAGTTCGTGCTGGCCAATAGCCTAGCGCGGCTGATGGCGCTGTTCCCACGCAATGCCGGCGCTGCCGCCGCTACGCAAGGCGCGCTGATGTTCGCGCTTGGCGCCGCCGGCAGCGGCCTGATCAGCCTGCTGCACAACGGCACGCCAGCGCCCATGAGCCTGGTCATCGGCCTGATGGGCGTCGGCGTGCTCGCCAGCCGCTTCCTGCTGATGGGCGACCGCGCCGATTGAGCGCAACGCCATGTAGAGTGTGAAAGGCCGTTTGGCCGTCTCGCACCAGAAGCTGGCGCTACGGCCCGTCGTTGTGCGATACGGCCTGAAGGAGGCCTTTCGCACCCTACGCCGCCTCCCTCACGCCGCCCAATGCCGCACGGCGAGGCTGCCGCGCACTTCCTTCAGGCGCGCGGCCAACACATCGGCGCGCAGCAGGCCGGTTTGCGTGTCCGTATGGCCGATCACCGAGGCGGCGTTGATGGCGCCGCACATGGCGGCGTCGCCAACCGGCAGACCCTTGACGATGGAGGCAGCAAAGGTTGAGGCAAAAGCGTCACCGGCGCCGGCCGTGCCCGCCACCGGAACTTCCAGCACCGGGCAATGCACGATACCCTTCGGCTCGCCGATCAGAGCGCCATTGCGGCCATCGGTGACCACCACATAGCGCGGGCCCAGCTGCCGCATCGCCGCAAAGAACGCCGGCACCGACATTTCGAAACCACCGCCCTGCAGGCCGGCCTTGACCATCAGCGGCAAGCCATCACCCATATCGTGGGTATGCGCCGCACCATTCTCGCCAAACCGCGCCACCAGCCACGGCACCAGGGCGCCAGCTTCGACGCGGTTGATGGTCAGGATATCGATCTTGGCCAGTGTTTCCTGGAAGGCGCCGATGCGCGCCGACAATTGCCGGATGCCGGGATTGGTCGCGACCATGGCGCCCTCGGCCTTGGCCATTTCGATGATCTTCGGGAAGCAGTCGGCGGATTTATTGCTGAGGCCAGTGACGTAGACCAGATCGACGGCAAAGGCGTCGCGCTTCAGGTCGGCGGGCTCAAGCAGCGTGTTGGCGCCACGGAAGGTGAACACCGCCGCGTTGCGATCATGGGCCGAGACCAGCACGGAAGCGCCCGTCGGCGCCCGGCTATCGCGCACCGCAAAGCGTGTGGAAATCTGTTCGGACGCCAGATGCGACAGGATGATCTCGGCGCGCATGTCCTGGCCAAGTTTGACCAGTGCTGAGACATCGCCGCCTTGCCGGGCGATCGACACAGCGGCATTGACCGCGCCGCCGCCGCAATGCGTTGAGACATCGCGCGCCTCGACCTTGCGTCCCTCTTCCAGCAGCAGATAGGCCTTGTCGGCGTTGCGCATCGCCATGCGCTCGACCAGATCGTTATCGATCACCGCGATGGTGTCGATCATCGCGCCGCCAATGGTCAGGGCTTTCATGGCTCAAGGCTCCCGTCATAACCAGGCTGAAAAAGCCAACGGGCCGAACCCTTTGGGGATCCGGCCCGTGCGTTTCCAGACAACGCGTGCCCGATCAGGATGCGCGGGTCAAGGTGTGCTGGTCGAACGGCAGCGCGCGAATTCGTTTACCTGTCAATTTATAGATCGCATTGGCGATTGCCGGGCCGACAACCGGCACGCCGGGCTCACCAACGCCGGTGGGCGGAGCGTCTGAAACGATGAAATGGACCTCGACCTCGGGCATCTCATCGATGCGCAACGGCACGTAGTCGTGGAAGTTGGATTGCTCCACCACACCGTCCTTGAGCGTAATCGCTCCATGCAGCACAGCGCCGATGCCAAAGCCGATGCCGCCCTCCATCTGCGCCTTGACGACATCGGGATTAATCACCGTGCCGCAATCGACGGCGCAGACCACGCGTTCAACTTTGACCTTGCCGTCCTTGGTCAGTCGAACTTCGGCAACTTGCGCCACGTAGCTGTTGAAACTCTCGTGCACGGCGATGCCGCGTGCCATGCCCTCGGGCAATGGCTTGCCCCAATTAGCTTTCTCAGCCGCCAGCTTGAGCACCGCCAGATGCCGGGGTTTGGTCTCCAGCAACGCCTCGCGAAAGGCAACGGGGTCCTGGCCAGCGGCTTCCGCCAACTCGTCCATGATGGTTTCGCCGACATAGGCCGTGTGTGTCGAGCCGACAGAACGCCACCACAGCACCGGCACTTTGACGTCCGTGGTGTGCAGCTCGAGCGCGAAACTGGCCATAGCGTAGGGATGGTTGGCGGCGCCTTCCACCGAGGTGCCGTCAATGCCATCCTTGACCAGGGCGCCCTCGAACGGCGTGCCCTTCATGATCGATTGGCCAACAATGCGCTGGTGCCAGCCAGCAATCCGGCCCTCGGCATCGAGGCCGGCGCGCACCTTGTGGGCATACATTGGCCGGTAATAGCCACCTTGGATGTCGTCCTCGCGCGTCCGCACCAGCTTGACCGGCACACGGCCGCCGATCGCCTTGGCAATAGCCGCCGCCTCGGCCACCAGTTCAGAAGTTGGCTGCGCCCGCCGGCCAAAACTGCCGCCCGCGATCAGTGTGTTGATCTTAACCTGGGCGGGTTGCAGGCCAAGCACCGTTGCCGCCACATATTGATCATTGGTCTGCATCTGCGAGCCGGTCCAGATCTCGCAGGCGCCGGCGTCCAGCTTGATCACGCAATCAAGCGGTTCCATGGGCGCGTGCGCCAGGAACGGGAACTCGAACACGCCTTCCACTACCTTGGTGGCGGAGGCGAGTGCGCCAACGGCGTCGCCGTCAGCCTTGACCTTCATGCCGGGGGTTTCGAGCTGGTTCTTGTAGTCGGCCATCAGCGCGACGGAACTCGCTCGCTCCGCCTGGCTATCGTCCCAGCTCACCACCAGCGCCTCACGGCCCAGCTTGGCGGCCCACATACCGTTGGCTAGCACCGCGACACCTTGCGGGATCTGCACGACTTCGACGACGCCCTTGACCGCCTTGGCGGCCTTGGCATCAAACGACGCGACCGTGGCGCCGAAGCGCGGCGGCCGGGCGACCAGCGCCGTCAACATGCCGGGCAATGCCATGTCGAGCGTGTAACGGGCATCGCCGCGCGACTTCCCACGCGAATCAAGGCGGGGCGCCGACTTGCCGATCAGTTTGAACTGGTCAGGCGTTTTCAGCGGCACGTTTGCTGCTGGCGTCACCTTGGCAGCGGCTTCCAGCAATTGCCCGAATGGCGCCGCCTTGCCCGACGCCGCGTGCTTCACCCAGCCGCGATCGACAATGATCTCGCCTGCAGGCACGTTCCAGGTGTTGGCAGCCGCCGTCACGAACACGGCGCGCGCGGTGGCGCCGGCCTGGCGCAACTGCTCCCAGGAATTGGCAATCGACGTTGAACCGCCGGTGCCTTGGGCGCCGAAAAACGTGTTGTTGTAGGCCGCATCAGCGGGCGCGTGCTGGGCCCGCATCTGGCCCCAATCGGCGTCCATTTCCTCGGC
>JANNSA010000797.1:0-1558 GCA_031402115.1 Hyphomicrobiaceae bacterium
CCACCGCCGCGTGCGTGACAATCTCAAAGGCAGTACAACGGTGACCGGCGCCATCCATGCATCTGGGTATGGCTCCAGCGGCCGCTTTTATGCAGGCTCCAAGAGCGTACTCGGCATGCGGGCAGGTCAGTTTCGCGCCGGCGGCACCCATGCGGACATTAAGTTCGCGGTCGGCCAGTGTTCGCTTGGCGCCATTCTCGTCGCAGCAACCGCCAAAGGCGTTGCCGCCCTACTCTTGGGCGACGACGCTGAAATTCTGCTACGCGATCTACAGGACCGCTTTCCGAAGGCCAAGCTGATTGGCGCCGATCCGGCGTTTGAGATGCTCGCCGCCAAAGTCATCGCCTTTGTCGATTCTCCGCGCGGTAAGTTCGATCTGCCGCTCAATGTGCGCGGCACCGCTTTTCAACATAAAGTCTGGAAGGCGCTGCAAGCGATCCCGGCGGGATCGACGGCCAGCTATTCGGACATCGCCGCAATGATCGCGATGCCGAAAGCGGTACGCGCCGTCGCCCAGGCATGCGGCGCCAATCCGGTCGCTGTTGTCATACCGTGTCATCGCGTCGTCAGGACGGATGGCGCTCTATCAGGCTATCGCTGGGGCATTGAAAGTAAGCGCAAGCTCCTCGATCGTGAAGTGAAGGGCGGGGTCAGTGCGCCAAGACGCTGGGGTTGATAAGGCGATGCTGCCTACACCTGACCAACTAAGGACCACATGGGCCGCCTTTCAGCCACCGCATCTGCGTCGCACCTATGATGGCTTTGACTCAATATCATAGAATAACAGTTGACTGGATATGGCCGTATTTTGCTTCGGAGCCTCTAACTGCCGGCGGCTTTGCTTTCGAACCAATTCCACACGCGCATAGTAGATTGGTCGGCCAGCTCTTGGTCGGTGCTGACCGCATACCAGGCGCTTGCCGGATCAAGCGGCGTATCGACCGGAACCATGAGCCTACGCGATGCAATCGATGGAGCGGCCAGTGGGAGACTTGCGAGGGCAACACCGAGGCCGGCTTCTGCGGCGGCAAGGGCAAGATCGCTGTCGCTGAAGTCGATGCCTGCAGAAACGTCGCCGACGTTTGGGTCCGCCAATTGAAACCAGTCATTCCAGCCCACCGCGCGCTCGTCGTGCAATAAGCCCGTGGCGAGCAGATCCTTCGCCTTCAGTCTTCGCCGTCCAACCAGATCTGGCGCGGCAACTGGCACACGGCTGTCCTTATGTAAACAAACGTTGTGCCGGCCTTCGGGCGGCGCTGGCCCGTAGACAACAGCGACGCTTACTTCCATCTCGTCGAAATCGACGGTAGCACCTGACGTATCGATCCACGGATCGCAATCCGGGCATGATGCTTTCAAATCACTCAACTTCGGCAGTAGCCAGCGGCTTGCGAAGTCACGCGGTGTGTAGATGACGACACTGCCAGGCTTTCGAAACGGAGCGAGCCTCTTGTAGCCGTCCTCAAGCAGATCGAGCGAACGGCGGACGCTGCGCTGATAGTCATGCCCAGCATCCGTTAGCAGTACCGCTCGACCGGCCCGCCGGAATAGCGGCTGG
>JANNSA010000798.1:0-4429 GCA_031402115.1 Hyphomicrobiaceae bacterium
GGCTTGACCTGCAGATGCACGCCACCGGCGCCAGCAGCGGCCAGCGCATGATCCATGATTGCCATGCACTGCTGGCCAATCCCACAACCCCGTGCCTCTGGCAGCAGGTCGATGTGAGCGTGCGCCGGGAACGGCTGCAGGCTCTGCGGGAAATGCGTTGGCGGGTGGTGGATCAACCTGCGGATCCAATCGCTGCCGCGCCATTGTCCGGCGTCTGGACCTGGCTCGCTGACGCGGCGCTGCAAGTCCGGCAGCCAGTCCCGTTCCAGCCGCCGGTAGAACTTGGCACTGTCGGGCGTGCCCAACAGATAGCCGGCAACGCGATCCTGGCCAGCTCTTGCACCACGCTGAACGATCGCGTGGGCAAAGTCGGGCTCGAGCCGCACATACGGCACGGCATAAAGCAGCCCGAGCAGATCCGGATCATCTTCCGTCGCGGATGCATCGCCGCCGCTATCACCGGTCTTAAGGCAGACCTCACAGAACGCCGGGGCATCGGCCTCAGTGGCGCGACGGAGGCAAAAGCCACCACCCAGGTCGATCTCGATTTCGGGGGCCATGACCGCCGCCGCTCCATCGTGCTGCGTTGCGTCCGGCACTGCCACGAGCGCGAACGGCATGTTATTGGTAGTTGATTGGTATCTTTTGCTTCAGATCCGCGCAAGCTCCACTGGTGCCCGGTCTTGCGAACTCTAAACCAGTCTTATACCAATTGGGCGATGAGTACGGTGCTTCAGCATGGCATGGAAGAACTCGGATCGGCTTTGGCAGAGCGCATCGCGCGCTCGCGGGGGCCGCTGAAGGACCGCCTGCTTGATGCTTTCACCGAGATGATCGACTTGGGGGGTCTGCGCTCGGGTGAGCCACTCCCCGCCGAGCGGGTATTGGCGAGCCAGCTCAGTGTTTCGCGCACGACGCTGCGGCATTGCCTCAAGGACCTTGCCCAGCTTGGTCTCGTCGCGACGCGGCAGGGGGCGGGCACGGTCGTCGTTCGTCGCATCCCCAAGGCGCTGACGAGACTGTCGGGCTTCACTGAGGATATGCGCTGCCGCGGACTTGTGCCGAGCGCTGTGGTGCTTGAGCGCCGTATCGCTGCGGCAACGTCCGATCTCGCCTTTCGGACCGGGGTTCCGCTTGGCGCGCCGGTGCTGACGTTGCTGCGGTTGCGGGCTGCTGGCGGAGAAGTTCTCGCCCTTGAGCGCGCGCTGGTGCCAGTTGACGTGGTGGGCGAAGACTTCGACGGCACGACCTCACTCTATGAGCGCATGGATCAGCACGGTGCGCGTCCCGTGCGGGTGCTGCAATCCCTTGAGGCGCAAGGGGCATCCGCCGATATCGCTGATCACCTTGGGATCGAACCTGGCGCGGCAGTGCTCAAGATTGAGCAGATTGGCTATGACCGCCACGGCCGCGCTGTTGAGGACGCGGTGACCTGGTATCGCGGCGATCGCTACCGGTACGTCGGCGAGATAAGAGGGTGAGTGATGCCGGCGTCCCCGTCACGGCTACGGACCAAGTATCGCGACATTGTCGTCGCGACGCTCGACCGGTTGGTTGGCGATCAGGTCGAGGTTCTTGACCAGGTTTGTGCGGCGTTCGTCGCGGCATTGGCCGCTGACCGGATGGTGTTCGTCGCCGGTAGCGGTCACTCGCACATGCTGGCCGAAGAGGCGTTCTATCGCGCCGGCGGCATTGCGGCGGCACAGGCGATTCTCGATCCCGATCTGATGCTGCACAACGGCGCCACCCGCTCGACGCTACTGGAGCGCGAGGAAGGGCGCGCCCAAAAGGTGCTCGACCGGTATCCCGTCGGCCCTGGCGACGTCGTCGTGATCGCTTCCAACTCCGGCCGCAACAGCTATCCGATCGAACTCGCGATGCTGGTTAAGGCGCGTGGTGCTGTCACGGTGGCGCTAACGTCACTGGCTCACTCACGGGCGACGACTTCGCGGCACAGCAGCGGCAAACGCCTGTTTGAGGTGACCGACCACGTTATCGACAATTGCGGGCCTGACGGCGACAGCACGCTCGCGATCCCTGGCCGCGATGTTCGCATGGGACCGATATCCACCATCGCGGGGGCCTTCGTGCTCAATGCCTTGCTGGCCGAGGCCGTCGCAGCGCTGGCGGCACGCAAGATCAACGTGGATGTCTATCAGAGCGCCAACAGCCAGGGCGCCGTAGCCGAAGCAGCGGCAGCCGCTATCGTCGAACGCTGGCGCCATCGTGTGGTCGGACTGTGACCCGGGCACACAGATCGTCGTCGATCGGACGGTCGTTGCGCGGTCTCACGGAGGCGCCGCAGGACTCCAGTCAAGATTGCGGAAACGAAATCGGCGATGCCGGCCTGACGGGCACCACGTCGAACAAGGGCGCGGACCTGTTGCCTCATGAAAGGGTGCGCGGCCATTCGCGGTGGACGAAACGGATGGGCCCTATGCGATGGTGAGCACTGGGTTGCCGAGCGCTGCCATGATTGGTTCGATCCCGAGGCCGGGCCGGTCACTTGTGCGCAGCTTGCCGTCTTTTCTCCGGGGAGCCCCCTCGGCGATGTCCTTGGATCCGTAGCTGTTGAAGTCGGTCGATGCGAACAGGAACTCTTCCGGCGTTGATTGTGCGAGATGGGCAATTGTGGCAGTGACGATGTCGCCGCCCCACGTGTCCTCGATAGTCATCGCAATGCCCGCCGAGACGCACAGGTCGCGAATTTGCCGGGCCTTAGTCAAACCACCGACCTTCGAAATTTTCAGGTTGATGGCGTCCATGGCATTGTCGGCTAGGGCGCGCAGCAGGACATCGATACCGTCGATGGTCTCGTCAAGAATGAAGGGAAGCGGCGTCCTCCTGCGGACAGCCAGGCATTCGTCATAGGTGCGGCAGGGCTGTTCGATATAAACGTCGACGTCGCGGACCGCGTTCACGACACGGGCCGCTTCATGCTTGGTCCAGCCCGTGTTGGAATCGGCAATCAGGACGTCGCCCGATTCGAGCACGGCCCGGCATGCCCTGATGCGGGCCACATCATCGTCTGCTGATCCACCGGCCTTCAATTGGAATTTCCGATAACCTTCGTTTCTGTAGCCGGTGATCTTCCGCGCCATGACCTCCGGCGCTTCCTGGCTGATGGCGCGATAGAGCTTGATGTCCTCCATCTGCCTGCCACCGAGCAGCGTGACGACCGGGAGCCCGGTCGCCTTTCCGAGGATGTCCCAACAGGCGACGTCGATTGGCGACTTGACATAAGGGTGTCCGCGCAGCGCCGCATCCATGCATCGATTGAGGTTGCCCAACTCGCGTGGATCGAGACCGATCAGCTTTGGCGCAAGCTCTTTCAGGCCGGCGCGAACGCCACCGGCGTAGGCAGGCAGATAGGCCGAGCCAAGTGGTGTGCATTCTGCCCAACCGGTGATGCCGGCGTCGGTTTCCACACAAACCACGGTCGCATCGAAGACCTCGATGGCGTTGTCATTGGACCAAGCGTAGCGCCCCTCTTTCAGGGGAAGGTCCACCTGATAGGCCGTGATCCTGGTGATTTTCATCTGGCTGTGTTCTCGTTGAGCGGATCGCGAGGGTTGCCGGTACGGTCGTCGAGACGCGGCTGTCGCCCAATGAGTGCAACTAGGGCTTGTCCAGCGGTGTCGATGTGATTGGTCAAAACTTTGCAAGCCTGTTTGTAGCTGCCGCTGCGGCACAGCCGAACAATTTCGGCGTGTTCTCGCTCTGCCCGTTCGCGGCCGTTGGTTTGAGCAATCTGGATTCTTGCGTAACGATCATTCGATGCAAGCAAGGTGGCGACGATATGCTCGGTACGCGGCAGATTGGCGCGACGATAGAGCAGGCTATGCAGCTCCGTGTTCAACTCGCCCCATCGCTCGATTCGATAGTCGCGCAGCTCGGCGCTGTATTCAGCCAGGATGGCATCGATCTGCTGGTAGTCTGCCGGGGTCAGGTGTGGCGCCGACCGCTCCAGCAGCCGCGGCTCGAGCCGTTTGCGCAGGTCGACCAGTTCGACAACGTCCTCGACTGAAATGGGAGTTACAACAGCGCCACGGTGCGGATAGATCTTCAGCAAACCTTCAGCAACGAGCTGAACAAACGCCTCACGCAAGGGTATGCGGCTGACGCCAAGCTCATCAGCCAATGCGTCCTGTCGCAACGGCTGTCCGGCAACGAGTTCACCAGAGAGTATGCGTCGCCGTAGCTCATTGGCTGCCGCTTCGGCCCGCGTGCGCGGACCGGGCAAAGACCGATTGATTAAACGGTTAGGCCGCATGGTCGTCTCGCAATCAACATCGAGGAGCGCCAAGCGCTGGCGAAAAGCTGCAGCACTGGCTTCTCCATTGTCACGGTCCCGCCGTCAGCCGCCGACCGGAAGAGCGGTCAAAGAGCATGACCGATGCTGGATCAAAATCGATAAACACTTCTGTTC
>JANNSA010000799.1:0-3835 GCA_031402115.1 Hyphomicrobiaceae bacterium
CATCGACTATCGACAATCGTTCATGCTGACCAAATCATCGTGCTGGAGCAAGGGCGCATTGTCGAACGCGGCACACACGCGGAGTTGATGCTCCAGGACGGCCTCTACGCCAGCATGTGGACCAGGCAGCGTGAGGCTGAAGCCGCGCGCGCGCAACTGGCCGAGGCACTGCAGCAAGAGGCTGCAGTGGTTGGCACTGTGCGGCTCCCCAAGGCCCAGATCGCGCCCGCAGACTGAATGCTGGCATTCACAAGCCCAACGCGTCCTCACACCGCCGTTGCACAGGACGCCGAGTGCGGTTATAAGCCCGCCATCTCTCACGCGGATCTGGCATCGGCGTGCGTACGCTTTCGGGCGTCCGGACGATCCGATGCACCGGTGGTTCAGGCAATCCCTGTCTGAACTTCTTTCCGCGGCGGCACAACCGGAAGACGGAGTCTATACTTATGGCACTGCCCACGTTCACTATGCGCCAAATGCTTGAAGCTGGCGCACATTTCGGCCATCAGACGCATCGCTGGAACCCGAAGATGGCCTCGTACATCTTTGGCGCTCGCAACAACATCCACATCATTGATCTGGCCCAGTCGGTGCCGCTGCTGCACCAGGCGCTCGTCACCGTCAGCGATGTCGTGGCCAAGGGTGGCCGGGTGTTGTTCGTTGGCACCAAGCGTCAGGCGTCCGACCCGATCGCCGATGCCGCCAAGCGTTCGGCACAGTACTACATCAATCATCGCTGGCTCGGGGGCACGCTGACCAACTGGAAGACAGTGTCACAATCGATCCGCCGCTTGAAGCAGCTGGACGAGACACTGGAAGCCGGCGCGCAAGGTCTGACCAAGCGCGAGCAGCTCAACATGCAGCGCGAGCGCGACAAGCTCGACAAGGCGCTGGGTGGCATCAAGGACATGGGCGGCCTGCCTGACCTGCTGTTCATCATTGACACCAACAAGGAAGAGATTGCGGTCGCCGAAGCCAAGAAGCTGGGCATCCCGGTGGTGGCGATTATCGACAGCAACAGCAATCCGGATGGCATCACGCATCCGGTGCCGGGCAATGATGACGCCGCCCGCGCCATCACTCTGTATTGCGACCTGATCTCGCGCGCCGCTATCTCCGGCATCGAGCGGGCAACGGGCGAGACCATGGACATGGGCGAGGCCGTCAATCCGACGGCTGAGATCCTGGTTGAGGAAGGTGCCGGCGCGCCGGTCGCCAAGGTGGCGCGGGCGCGTGGACCAAAGATTGCCTATAAGGGCTTAGTGGCGCCGATTGGCCTCGCCGATGATCTGAAGCGCGTGGAAGGCATCGACGATAAGGTCGAGATGCGCTTGAACGATCTCGGCATCTATCATTTCTGGCAGATCACGAAGCTGACCCCGGACGAGATCGGCACCATTGACGCCGGCCTCAAGCTCAAGGGTCGCATGACGGCCGAGGATTGGGCTGGTAAGGCGCGGATCGTGTTGGCGCAGATCGAAGCCACCTGAGCGCGGCGACACGAGCGCTGTGCCAGCGCTAAAATTGACGGGGCGCGATATGCACGCGCCCCGTCCCCATTGGATTGCCACCCTACAACGAGGATAGCGCCACTATGGCTGACATCTCCGCTTCATTGGTCAAAGAGCTGCGCGATAAGACTGGCGCCGGCATGATGGACTGCAAGACTGCGCTCAAGGAATCCAATGCCGATATGGAAGTCGCGGTCGACTGGCTGCGCAAGAAGGGCTTGTCCAAGGCCGCCAAAAAGTCGGATCGTGTCGCCGCCGAGGGCCTGATTGGGGTCACGTCAACGGGCAAGCGCGGGGCTATCGTTGAAGTCAATTCCGAAACCGACTTCGTCGCGCGCAATGCCACATTCCAGGACATGGTCAACGCCATCTCCGGTCTGGCGATGGACGCTGGCGGTGATCTCGAGAAGCTGAAGGTCGCACACTTTCCGGGCACTGCGCATGCGGTGGAAGTGCAGCTAAAAGAGTTGGTCGCCACCATCGGCGAGAACATGAACTTGCGCCGCACCGGCATGGTTGAGGTCAAGCAGGGCGTCGTCGCATCCTACGTGCACAGCGCCGCCGCGCCGGGCCTCGGCAAGATCGGCGTGTTGGTAGCACTGGAATCAACCGGTGACGAGACCAAGCTCGCTGAGTTCGGCAAGAAGCTCGCCATGCACATCGCTGCCGCAGCGCCGTTGGCGTTGCACGAGAAAGACCTTGATCCAGCGGTGATCGCGCGTGAGCGGGCAATCTATGAGGATCAGGCCCAGCAATCCGGAAAAGCCCCCGAGATTGCCGCCAAGATGGCCGAAGGCCGCTTGCGCAAAGAGTTCTTCCAACAGGCCGTTTTGATGATGCAGGACTTCGTCATTGAGGGCAAAGACACGGTTGAGAAGGTAGTAAAGGCGCAGGAGAAGGTTGTCGGCGCGCCGGTGACGATCAAGGCCTTCCTGCGCTATGCGCTGGGTGAAGGCATCGATAAGCCGACCGGCGGCGATTTCGCTGCCGAAGTTGCGGCGATGTCGAAAACCTGACAGGCAACCGGGGTCAGGCACTGACCCCGTCTGACGGAAGTGAAGGGGGCTCATTGTTCATTTTCGCCCTGACGGACTCGTGGAATGTTCAACTGCTCTCCAGGGCGAAAATGAACAATGTGTCACCGCCCCCACAGCTAGACAGAAGGTTGCTATCTGAACGAATGGTAAGGGCTTGAACACAGCTCTTTCCTCGCCAGAGGGTCGGCTGGAAGGCCGGTGAGCAACTGACCCCGATTTCACGCCTAGGTTCATACAAACGGAGGAATCCACCTTGGCGGCTCAAACGGATGCGAACAGCCCGCCCCGTTACAAGCGGCTGCTGCTGAAGCTGTCGGGAGAAGCGCTGATGGGCGCTGGCAGCCACGGCATTGACTTGGGCGTCGTTGACCGCATCGTGCGCGACGTGGAAGCGGCGATCCAAGCTGGCACGCAAGTCGCCGTCGTGGTCGGTGGCGGCAATATCTTCCGCGGGCTGGCGGGCGCCGCCAAGGGCATGGATCGCGGCACCGCCGACAGCATGGGCATGCTGGCAACCTGCATCAACGCGCTTGCGCTCTGTGGTGGGTTCGAACGGGCCGGACGGCCAGCAGAGGTGATGTCGGCAATTCCGATGCTGCCGATTTGTGCGGGCTTTGCGGCAGCGAAGGCTCGCGATCTGCTGGCATCGGGCACGGTCGTGATCTGCGCCGGCGGAACAGGCAATCCGTTCTTCACCACGGATACAGCAGCAACACTTAGGGCGGCTGAGCTGCAGTGTGACGCTGTCGTCAAGGCAACTCAAGTCGATGGCATCTACTCCGCCGACCCCAAACTTGACCCGAACGCGACGCGCTATGACCGGCTAACCTATGACGAGGTGCTGGCGCGCAATCTGAAAGTCATGGACGCCGCCGCGATCGCCCTTGCCCGCGACAACCAGATGCCGATAATCGTGTTTTCGATGGATGAGGAAGGTAACCTCCTCAAATTGCTGCGCGGTCAGGCGCGCTCAACCATCGTGGTGCCGGGCTAGATCCGGCTTGATTGCCTCTCCGGGAGAACGGCCATGGCTGTTGCAGTTTTCGATATCAAGGACTTCGAGCGGCGCATGCAGGGCGGCGTCGCGACCCTGAAGCACGAGTTCGGTGGCTTGCGGACGGGCCGCGCCAACATCAACCTGCTCGACCCGATCATGGTCGACGCCTATGGCAGCCGCACGCCGATCATGCAGGTCGCGACGGTGACCGTGCCGGAGCCGCGACTGCTGGCTGTCAACGTCTGGGACCGGGCGCTGGTCAGCGCCGTGGAACGCGCCATCCGCGACAG
>JANNSA010000800.1:0-5268 GCA_031402115.1 Hyphomicrobiaceae bacterium
GCCATGCCGAGAACGCCGGCTGGCTCCAGTCAGCAGGAGCCTGACAACACTTGGCGCGCGCGGTTGTCATCGGTCACAGGAACTTTGTGGAACTACAAGTGGCTTGTGATTAGTGCAGTCGCGGCATTTGCTGCTTTGCTCCATTACGGCCCCACCTTAATCCTAGGCCCGCAAGTCATTGGCGAAGTAGCGGTCTCGGCGGACTTTCTGCAAACCGTGGTCGCCAGTGGTCATGTAGAAGCGCCCTTCCGCGTTGATATCGGGGTGCAAATGACGGGCGTTGTTGTCGATGTGCCGGTCAAGGAAGGCCAAACAGTTAAGTCCGGCGACGTTTTGATCGTGCTGGATGACCATGAGATGCAAGCCGCCGTCGCGCAGGCGCAAGGTGTGGTTGCACAAGGCCAGGCGCGATTGCGCCAGATGATAGAACTCACATTGCCATCCGCTGAACAGGCGTTGAAAGACAAGCAAGCAACGCTGATCAACGCCCAGAAACTGTTCGGGCGCATTACTCGCCTTGCGTCAGACGGGTATTCCACCAGAGCAGCGTTGGATGACGCCACCAGAGCACTCGCCATCGCCAAAGCGCAAACGCGCGAGGCCGAACTGACCGTCATAGCGGCCAAACCCGGCGGCAGCGATTATGCCCTCGCCGAAACCCAGCTCGACCAGGCGCAAGCTAGCCTTACCACCGCGCAATCACGGCTCGGTTATGCGACGATTGTTGCGCCACGTGACGGCACGCTGATTTCGCGCGCGGTGGAACAAGGCAGCAGCGTGCAGCCTGGCAAGGTACTGATGACGCTGTCCCCCGCCGGCGATACGCAAATCGCCGTGCAGATTGACGAGAAAAGCCTGGGGCTCATTGTCGTGGGCCAAAAGGCGCTCGTGTCCGCCGACGCCTTTCCCAAACAGAACTTTCCGGCAGAAGTCGTATTCATCAATCCTGGCATCGATCTGCAGCGGGCTTCGGTTGAGGTGAAGCTCCGGGTTGTTGATCCGCCGGCCTATCTTCGCCAGGACATGACGGTCTCCGTTGACATTGAGATCGCGCACCACCCCAACGCCGTCATCGTGCCGGCCGGAACTCTGCGCGATGTCGCGGCGGGTAAGCCTTGGGTGATGTCGGTGGTTTGGGGCCGTGCCACTCGCCAAGCCGTTGAGGTGGGCATTATCAGCGGCGGCAAGGCTGAGATCGTGGCGGGCTTGAGTGGTGGTGAAATTCTCATTCCTGAAAACAATGCCGTCATAAAGACTGGCCAGCGCGTACGTGCCACGGCGGCAGCCGCCGTCAGTCAAGATATCCAGCCCTCCAAGCCACTGCAGCGGCCAGGCTCTGAGCCGTGAACCCATGGCTGCCATTTGAATGGATTGCTGCCACACGCTTTCTCAGAGAAGGCTGGATGCAGACACTGCTGACCATCTCTGGTATCGCTATCGGTGTGAGCGTGATCATTTTCATGTCAACCTTGATGGCCGGATTGCAATCCAATTTCATCAAGGAATTGCTGGCCTCGCAACCGCAAATCCAACTTGTGCTGTCGGATGAAATTGCGCGGTCGTTGCGGGCAGCGCCGGGGGTTGTTGAGGCCGCCACAATTCAGCAGCCGGCGCAGCGGCCACGGTCGATTGATCAGTGGCAGACCGTCCAGCAGCTGCTGCGCGAGAGGCCCGACGTGGCGACCGTGTCGCCCACCGTCTCGGCGTCGGCACTGGCTGTGCGTGGCGATGCGAGCCGGTCAATCTCCGTCACCGGCATCGAGCCGGAGGACTATTTCAAAATCGTCAAACTGCGCGACCGCATCATACTTGGTAAGCCGGACCTGACGAATGACGACATAATCATTGGCGCTAAGCTCGCCAGTGATCTGAGTGTTACGATCGGTGACAAAATCAATGTAACGGCGGCCAACGGCATTATTCGTATGCTAACTGTTACTGCCATATTCGATCTGGGCAATCGAGGCGCCAATTCGCGCTCGACCTATGTCGCGTTGCGTACCGCCCAAACCTTGGCAAATTTAGGAGGAGGCGTGTCGACGATTGATGTCAATCTAAAGAACGCTTTTGCAGCCGAAACGATAGCTCAGGAAGTTCAGTCGGCGACGGGTGTCCAGGCCGACAGCTGGATCAAGACGAATGCCAATTTCTTCGAGATCTTACGCACGCAGAATATCTCATTTGGCAGCATTCAGTTCTTTGTTGGTCTATCGGTCGCCTTCGGCATGGCTAGTGTGCTGGTCAATTCGGTCATCCAGCGCTCCAAGGATATTGGTATCCTGCGCGCCATGGGGACGTCACGGGCTCAGGTTTTGCGGCTGTTTCTGCTGCAGGGCGGCATTCTGGCCTTGCTCGGCTCAGCGGCAGGCTCCCTGCTCGGCGGCGTTCTGATACTGCTCTTCCGAACGTTGATGCGAAGGCCCGACGGTACCCAACTCTTTCCGTTGCTCCTCGAATCGCAACTGATTGTCTATGTTATGGCCGGTGCGACGCTGGCCGGCGTGGTCGCGGCAGCCGTCCCTGCCATGCAAGCGGCCCGACTCGATCCCGTGGTTGCAATTCGTGGTTGAGTTCCCGCCAGTCGTCCACCTCGAAGGTATCAGACGATCGTATAATCTTGGTACGCCGTTTGAGGTGGAAATCCTGCATGGGCTTGACCTGACGCTGGAGCGTGGCGAGTTCGTTGCACTCACTGGACCATCGGGCTCCGGCAAGAGCACACTGCTCAACATCATCGGGCTGCTTGACCAGCCAACAGCAGGAAAGTTGGCGATCAATGGCCATTGCTCGGCGGCGTTGAGCGATACGGAGCTGACCACGCTTCGGGGCACCAATATCGGCTTCGTGTTCCAGTTTCACTGTTTGATCACGGCGTTCACGGCGCTGGAAAACGTGATGATGCCGCTGCTGGTCGCCAAGGAGTTCCCGGCCGCCAGCATGCGCGACCGGGCACGCGAACTGCTGGCCAGAATGGACCTGACGAAATGGGAGAACAACCTCGCCGGCAATATGTCGGGCGGGCAGCAGCAGCGCGTCGCCATCGCCCGCGCTCTGGCGATGAACCCGTCGCTCATTCTGGCCGACGAGCCCACGGGCAATCTCGATACCAAGTCGACGGAAACGGTGCTCGACATGATGCGCACGGTCAACGCCGAAGAGGGAACCACCTTTCTCATCGTGACCCACAACATGGAACTGGCGCGACGCTGCGACCGCATCGTCGATGTCGTCGACGGGCAGATCGTGCCGGTCGCGCAGCCGGTGCACGCCAAACCGTAGGCCCGGTTGATCTGCAATTCACGCCGCCGACATCGCCGTCCGCACCAGCGCGGGCATGGATTTCGATCCAGTTTTCCGCATGATCGCGGCGCGGTGGTTGTCGACCGTGCGCTGGCTGATGCCAAGGTCAGCGGCGATGTTTTTGCTGGGATGACCATCCAGCACCAGATCGAGGATCTCGCGCTGTCGGGCTGTCAGACTGCCGACGCACGTGATTGCAACCGCGACCGACAGCACGCCATTGCCTGCGGCACCGCCGGCAGCTGGGTCGTATCCCAGACGCTTGAGCTTTTCATCCATGGCCTTTTGCGCCGCCTTGGCGGTTGCGAGTTCAGCGATCGCCCTTCGCAGGTCGTTACGGGTTGCTGCCAATTCTGCCTCTAGTTCGGCAATTCGTGACCCGTTCGCTTCGGGTTCAGGCAGACTGCCAGGCGCTAGGCGCCCCTTCGGTTCGGCGCCGATGAGCGCGCGCTGTGGAATGCCCCGGGCGTCGACCTGCGCGGTCTTGATCCGGACGAAGCCATTTTGCAGGGCATGAATTGTCATCACCGGCTCCGATCGCACATTGGCTTAGTAGCTCGCACGTTGAACAACGCATCAGGGCCGGCAGAGTTCCCTTGCGCCACGACAGCATCGATGCCCTCTTGCAATCTTCGGTCTGCCACGACCGCCAGCTGCGACCGCCGGTGAGCGGCAGAACGGCGTGAGAAGGCCACTATTCGCTTCACGTGCAATTCGCAAAGCAGCGCTCATCCGCCCCGCCAAGCCGTCTCTTGATAGATATGCCTATGGCCACAACACCTGCGGTGGAAACAATTGCCCCCACGCCACCCCAAACAAGAGAACCGCCCTTGATGCATTCACAGTTTGCAAAACATAGAATTGGACAAACGTCAAGAATAGCCAGTCCTTGCATCAGCCAAAATAGACCGAGACCTGTGGCAATGGCTACGAACATTAGCCCAGACATGGCTTTCATGATTTTGATACTCCTTCTTCTTTAGCCGCTAGTCTGTGCCGCTCTGCATATTGGTCGTGTTTAGACACAATAAACATTGTTAGAGCGGTTCAAGAGTAGGTAGAACGTGTAGGAGCGCGTGGCGCTCACCCCTCATTGAATGGCCATGATGTTAGGATCCATAATTGGTAGACCATCGCTATTAATGCAACGGAAGCAGCAAGGATTGACACTGTTATGAACGGATCGTAGAAAGATTCCGAAATTGTAAATAAAGCCCATGTAAGATTGATTATGGTGTGAAAGAGCACCGCGACAACAACGCTCTTGCCGGTGTTCTCGAACAGCCAGACGATGACAACCCGCATTGCGACCGCGCTCATGCTGTGCCAGAAAATCCAATCGGCTCCGCGTCCAAGCTGCACGAACGGGATGACGTGCCACAGTGCCCAGACGACGCCGGGCACTAAAGCCGCGTTTAACGCGTTCAGCCTGCTTATGAGACCAGGATACGCATAACCTTGCCAACCCAATTCTTCGCCAATGGCGCTGATGAAAACGGTAGCGAAAAGGAAGAGCATCTCGGCCGAGGCTATTTGCGGAATGGGTAATGTGCTGCCGGACACGCACAGGACGGCGAGTTCGGCAACGCAAACGGCCGGCATGAACAACAGGGCTATCAGGATCCAGGCAATGCAACGGAAGCTGTTGAAGTCGAGTCTGCTGATATCAACGGCAGATTTGAGCAGTGCCGCTGCCGCACTGGCGCCGCGCTGCCGATAGACCAGTACCAGTGCCGCGATCATCGGCACGAACGCCATCAGCGCGCTGGCCGGCAGCATGGGAATGCTCGGCATCCTGCCGCCCGCAGTTCCCAGCACGTAAAATGGAACCGACAGAGCAAAAATCAAAATAAATAGAACTATTGGCGATGCGGTCACGGCAGGCTCCATTGTCCCCCATCATTGGTCCTTTCAGCAGGTTGCGTCGTGCCAGCGCGAACGTGCCCCGGCGCATCCGTCCGCAAAACG
>JANNSA010000801.1:0-1794 GCA_031402115.1 Hyphomicrobiaceae bacterium
CCTTCAGGAGTGCGCCGATTGACAGCCTGCATCGAGGCGTGTGTCCAGCAAAACCACCAAGGGCATAGCGGACGTAGGTTTGAGGACTTCGGACGCCGACCAAATGGCCGTCCAGGGTCACGAAGGTCGGTTGCGCCGCGATCACATCACGCTCGATCCTCATCCGGAAGCCGCCAGTCCGGCGCGATCTTGACAAGACTGGCAGCTGACCATCCGATACCGATCGTTCGAGCCGCGAGGCGCTTTCGGCGGTCAGGGCCATGTGTGGACGGCTCCGGGCTGTCAAGGGACTTCCGTACGTAGCAGCGGTGGTCGGGGCAGCCATGTGTCCGGCCTTTCGGTGCGGCACACTTGGCCGCTGGCCATAATGCCTTCCGCGGATCAGGTCCCGGTCACTTTCGCGCGCTCGAGGCGCTCTGGCCCAAGTGGGTTGTCCTGATCACGGGTTCGACCCGTCTGCATTACGTGCTGTCGGCCCTCTCCAACCGTTCCGTCACGCCGTGGCCGGCGCGATCTCGTTCCTCATTGCTAAGCCACTTCCTCGCTGCGCCTCACCTGGCGAGCGCGGCAGGCTCGCGGTAGCTCTCGCCGGTGACCATCATCGCCCAGGCCATTCTTGCCAGCTTGTTGGCAAGCGCGATCGCTGCAACCTTGGCCGGCCGCCGCTCGAGCAGCCTTGTGAGCCAGGGCCGGTGCTTGGTCCCATGTTTCTGCGCGTAGCGGATCACGGCGAGTGCGCCAGCGCAGAACAGCGAGCGCAGATAGCGGTCGCCCGCCTTGGTGATGTTGCCGAGCCGCTCCTTGCCGCCGCTTGAGTTCTGCTTTGGCACCAGCCCGATCCAGGCCGAGAAGTCGCGACCCGATCGAAAGGCACTCGGGTCGGCGACGCTGGCGACCAGCGCTGTCGAGAGCGCGGGCCCGACGCCCGGCAGAGCCATCAGCCGCTTGCACGTCTCGTCCGTGCGTTGCCAGCCGGCGAGACGGCGATCGAGAATGCGGATCTGTTCCTTGAGCGCGTCGAGCTGGATGCGCATCGCGACCAGGCAGCTGCGGGCGAGTTCGGGAATTCGGCTTTCCTGGCGATCCTCGATGATGGCGACGAGCGCGGCGACACCCTCGCGTCCCTTCGGCGCGACGATGCCGAACTCGGCCAGATGTGCCCGGAGCGCGTTGATCACTGCAGTCTGCTGGCGCACGAACAGATGCCGCGTCCGGTGCAGGATGAGGCCCGCCTGCTGATCGGGTGTCTTCACGGGCACGAACCGCATGCTCGGCCGCTGCATGGCCTCTGCGATCGCCTCAGCGTCGGCGGCATCGTTCTTCTGGCGCTTGACGTAGGGCTTCACGTAGGCTGGCGGCATCAGCTTCACCGTGTGGCCGAGCGCGCCGATCTCGCGCGCCCAGTAGTGCGACGAGGCACATGCCTCAATGCCGACCATGCAAGGGCCGAGCTTCTTGAAGAAGACCAGCACCCGGCCCCGCTTCAGCTGCTGGCGGAAGACGACCTTGCCATCCTCGCCGAGCCCGTGGACCTGAAAGACGTTCTTCGCGATGTCGAGTCCGATCTTGGTGACTGCCTGCATGTCTCTCCTCCCCGAATCGATGGTCTCCTCATCGGCGACCATCACTATGGCGCTGCCGCGCCGGTGGAGGAGCCGTCCACAGCATCACTTTGCGTGAAGCCGACAAGGTGGACCCGCTTGCGTGGTGCCACATGGTTAAAGTTGGAAGCTGTCAGGTCAAAAAATTTACCCGCAATGACGGTCAAAATCCAACGACAGATCGCATTTTGAC
>JANNSA010000802.1:0-4689 GCA_031402115.1 Hyphomicrobiaceae bacterium
CCGGAAGCAAAGGGATCGTTGCCCAGGCCCGGTTTCGTGGCATGAAGAAAGCGTTCAGGTGAAAGATGACGACAGATCGTGCAGTCCGCGTCACGGCAATTGAACTGGCCGTCGGCCTTTGCACCTAAGCGCGAGGCAACTGCCGCGGAAGGTGCATTATCATTTGAAATCAGACTGATCGCCGTCTTCCATGCAAGCGTTTCGTAAGCGAATTGCAATGCTGCAATGGCCACTTCGGTGGCGTAGCCCCGTCTTTGGTGGGGGCCGTAAATGCCCCAACCAATCTCGGGCTCAGGCTACTCCTTGGGAAAGTAGGGCCCACAATAGCCAACGGGTTCTTGCGTGGCGGTCAGCTCCAACGACCAGAAGCCAAATCCCAGGAGATTCCAGTGCCCTGCAAGATTGGCCATGCCGCGCCAAGCATCGCCGGCCGCCAAAACACCGATGTGTTAGCAGAGATCCGCATCAGCTCGGAAAGCAGCATAAGCTCGGAAATCGGACTCTCGCCACTAACGCAGCGTCAGTCTGCCGGTTGTGAGTACAGGGATCATCAATTTCCCAGAGCAGACGATCAGCTCAGCGAACGTAGCGCCGCCAGCGCCGCGCTGGCGTTGTAGCGGGCATCGTCATCAGCGGCCGACGCCAGCGCCGCCTCTGTCGCGACGATCTCGCTTGCCGCCCAATCTCGGCCCGCCGCCGCGACATCGACGGCTTGTTGCGCCAGCACGGTCAGGCTGGTGGCGTCAGCTTCGGCGAAGCCGCCACTGACGAACATCCGGGCGGTTTTGCCGCCAGCCAGTGTCACCTCGAGGATTCCGGGCCGCAGCGTTGACAGCATCGGCGCGTGGCCGGGCATGACGGCAAAGTCACCCTCGGCGCCGGGCACGACGACCTGATCGGCGTCGCCTGACAACAGCAGCTTTTCCGGCGAGACAAGTTCGAACTTGAACGGCATGGCGAATTCCTCAGACGTCGGAGGCCTTGGCTTCCACTTCATCGGCCGTTTGCAGACGGGTGCCGCAGAACGGGCAGCAATAGACGGGGTGGTCGAGGAAGCCGGCGTCCTCGTCGTCGCCTTCCATTTCCAGGATGCCGATCGACATGTACAGCACGCCATCGTCGCCCACGTAGACGAGCGGATCAAAGTCCTCGGCGTTGAGCACGTCCTTGAGGTCGCCGCAACAGGCGCCGAACGCGCCTTTATTGGCGCCGGAGCCACCGGGATTGGGTGTCAATGACATAGGCTCGTTGCCTTTCTCGCGCCGGCCGCAGGCTGCTGGGGCTGGAGTGCCCCGGACGGCGCCGTCAAACCTCAGATCGCCGATTGACGACCACATCCAAAAGCTTTGCCCCGCAACGGTGACCGGCGTCAAACGCCAAAACCGTAGACGGGGCGCAATGCGTCAAGGATCGGCGCTGCACACCGTGCGGGCGCCGTTCAGTGTACGCGGTTGAGCGTCAGGCCGCTTCCGCCGCCATGCGCTGTGCCTTCTCGACCGCTTCCTCGATGGCGCCAACCATGTAGAACGACGGCTCCGGCAGGTGGTCGTAGTCACCGTTGCAGAGGCCCTTGAAGCCCTTGATGGTGTCGGCGAGCGGCACCTGCTTGCCGGCTAAGCCAGTAAAGGCCTCGGCCACAGAGAACGGCTGGCTGAGGAACTTCTCAATCTTGCGGGCGCGCGCCACCGTCAGCTTGTCCTCTTCCGACAGCTCGTCCATGCCAAGAATGGCGATGATGTCCTGCAGCGACTTGTAGCGTTGCAGGATCGACTGCACCTTTCGCGCGACATCGTAGTGCTCCTGGCCGACGACGCGCGGATCGAGCATGCGCGAGGTCGAGTCGAGCGGATCCACGGCCGGGTAAATGCCTTTTTCCGAGATGGCGCGGTTGAGCACCGTGGTCGCGTCCAAGTGGGCGAACGAGGTCGCCGGCGCCGGGTCGGTGAGGTCGTCGGCCGGCACGTAGATCGCCTGCACCGAGGTGATCGACCCCTTTTGCGTGGTGGTGATGCGCTCCTGCAATGCGCCCATGTCAGTGGCGAGCGTCGGTTGATAGCCCACCGCCGACGGGATGCGGCCGAGCAGCGCCGACACTTCCGAACCGGCTTGGGTAAAGCGGAAGATGTTGTCGACGAAGAACAGCACGTCCTGGCCCTGGTCACGGAAGTACTCGGCAACCGTCAGGCCGGAGAGCCCGACGCGCATTCGCGCGCCCGGCGGCTCGTTCATCTGCCCGAACACCAATGCGCACTTCGACTTTACGCCAGCGTCCGGCTTCTTCGGGTCGGCGTTGACCTTTGATTCGATGAACTCATGATACAGATCGTTGCCCTCGCGGGTGCGCTCGCCGACCCCGGCAAAAACCGAATAACCCGAGTGCATCTTAGCCACGTTGTTGATCAGCTCCTGGATCAACACCGTCTTGCCGACGCCGGCGCCGCCGAACAGGCCGATCTTGCCGCCGCGCGCATACGGTGCCAGCAGGTCGACGACCTTGATGCCGGTGCTGAGGATTTGTGCTTCGGTGGACTGGTCGACAAAGTTCGGCGCTGGCTGATGGATGCCGCGCCGGGTCGCCGTCGTGATCGGGCCGCCATCGTCGACCGGGTCGCCGACCACGTTCATGATGCGGCCCAGCGTCTCCTCGCCGACCGGCACGGAAATGGAGTCGCCCGAGTCACGCACTTCCTGGCCGCGCACGAGGCCTTCCGTTGCGTCCATGGCAATTGTGCGTACGGTGTTTTCACCGAGGTGCTGCGCCACCTCCAGCACCAGCCGCGTGCCCTGGTTGGTGGTCTCCAACGCGTTGAGAATCGCCGGCAGCGCACCGTCGAATTGCACGTCGACCACCGCGCCCATCACTTGCCGAACCCGTCCGATACTTTTTCCGCTACCGTCTGCCATGTTCTTTTCTCGCTCGTCTGAAAGTGTTCGTTATCTTTAGACTTTTGTACCTAGGGGATCGTTTCCGCCATGGGATCGCAGCGGACGTCCGCCACCGGATATGTCAATCGCTCGCCGGAGTAGACCACCTCGATCACGGCGTCACCGCGACTCGTAATCTCGACGACTTCGTAGGCCGGGCCGTCGTCGCCGAAACGCCGGTACTGGCCGACTGCAACTTGGTCCGGGTCTTGGCTCACACCGGCATCATACGACGCCGCCGGCTCTTCAAAACCCTTGGTGCACGCCGCAGTCGAGCTGTCCACGACATGTGGTGTGAAGTTCGACCAGTTCTCCACTCGGAACCCTCTCACTTCGCGCACGCATTTTCCGAACCATCCCATGGTTTTCATCGCCACCATGGCGGCAAACACATTTCCGAGATCGTCGTTATCAGTCAGGTATACGCTGCCTTGCGCCCGCCTGAAACCATGCTTGCTCAACACCTTGCCGATGTCACCGTAGGCCCGACCCACGCCCTTCGGGTAATGCCGCCTGGCGTCGGCAACGACCAGGTCGAATGCGATGGCAAACATGTTCTTCGTCCCATCAATCTGGCTCGCCTCTGAGCCGCATCAGTACACGAGCCCCACCTGTCATGCTGAGTGCACTTTCATACCGGATGCCGGCATCATGGCAACGACATCGTATCCATCAACAGCACGGTCTTGGTGGGCTTCGGCGATCTTGTCTAACCCATGGGCCAAGCTGTCTGACAACGAGGCGAGGCCAAGGCAAAAAAGGTTTGACCGACACGGCGACACATTCATGCTTCGTCGCCGTCTCGCCTACACCGCTTCCGCGCCCGAGATGATCTCAATCAGTTCCTTCGTGATCTGCGCCTGTCTTGAGCGGTTGTAGTTGATCGTCAGTTTGTTGATCATGTCGCCGGCGTTGCGGGTTGCATTGTCCATCGCCGCCATGCGCGAGCCCTGCTCGGAGGCGGCGTTCTCCAGCAGCGCGCGGAACACCTGAGTGGAGATGTTGAGCGGCAGCAGGTCACCGATGATCTTCTCTTCGGTTGGCTCGTATTCGTAAGCCGCACTCACAGCCACTTTGGTTTCGGCGGTCTTTGTCGGCTCAGCCGCATCCAGCTTGGCCGGGATCAGTTGCAGCGCTGTCGGTTGCTGTGAGATCACCGACTTGAACTGCGAGAAATACAATGTCGCCACGTCGAACTCGCCGGCAGCGAACATCGCCAGCACCCGGTCACCAATGGTCTTGGCGTTGCTGAAGCCGACGCGCTTGACCTCGCGCAACTCGATCACGTCGACAATCGACTTGGCGAACTCGCGGCGCAGCTGGTCCGCGCCCTTGCGGCCAACGCAGAGGATCTTGACGTCGCGGCCCTCGGCTTTCAACCGCCGCGCGTGGTCGCGGGCCAGCCGGGCAATGTTGGTATTGAAGGCGCCGCACAGGCCACGATCAGCAGTGCAGACCACGAGCAGCTGCACCTGTTCCTTGCCGGTGCCAGCCAGCAATGGCGACGCTGAGCTCTTGTCTGTGACACGTGAACCCAGATTGCCGAGCGTCCGCTCCATGCGCTGCGCATAGGGCCGCGCTGCCACCGCCGCCTCTTGCGCGCGGCGCAGCTTGGCCGCAGCGACCATCTGCATCGCCTTGGTGATCTTCTGTGTCGCCTTGACGGAGGCGATCCGGTTGCGGAGGTCTTTAAGGCTGGGCATTGCGTCGTCCTTGATACGTAGGTGGGGGGCAAATCTTTGGGAACCCCACAAAAGCGGGTGG